>JBBDHW010000037.1:0-45359 GCA_040880805.1 Acidimicrobiia bacterium
GGCGAGACGCTGCAGGTGTTCGCCCAGCGTCCGCGCAACATGCGCGACGTCTTGGTCAACGCCGCCGAGCGGCACGCCGACTCGCCGTACCTCGTGTTCGGGAACGAGACCGTCACCTACGGGGAGCTCCCCGGTCGGGTCGCGTCGTACGCCGCCGTGCTCGCGGACGAATATGGAGTGGGCAAGGGTGACCGGGTGGCGATCGCGAGCGCGAACACCGTCGAGTACGCGCTCACGCTGTGGGCCTGCATCGTGACGGGCGCGATCGGCACCGGCTTGAACGGCTGGTGGACCGGTCCCGAGCTGGCGTACGGCGTGGAGCTCACCCAGCCGAAGGTGCTGATCGGTGACGATCCGCGCCTCGAACGCATCGCGGAGTCGGGCGCCCATATCGACGCGCCGATTCTGCGATGGGGCGAGCTGGCGGCCAAGGTTGCGGCGCGCGGCAAGGTCGCGCTGCCCGACACGCCGCTCGACGAGGACGATCCCTTCATCGTCCTGTTCACGAGCGGTACCACCGGGCGGCCGAAGGGCGCGACGTTGTCGCACGGCAACATCATCCACTTCGCGCTCAGCAGTGGGCTGCGCGGGGCAACGAGCGCAATGCTCGCTAACACCGGCAGCACCGCGTCGCCGATGGCGGCCGCATCGCTGTGCGCCGGTCCGTTCTTCCACATCTCCGGCATTGCCCCGATCATGATGGGCGGACCGTTCTACGGCACCACGATCGTGTTCACGCCCCCGGGCCGGTGGGACGAGACCACCCACCTCGAATTGACCGAGAAGCACCGCATCGCCACGTGGACGGGCGTCCCCACCATGTACTGGCGGTTGCTCGAGCACCCCGACTTCGACGACTACGACCTCACCTGCCTGAAGGCGATCAGCTCCGGTGGCGCGCCGTTTCCGCCCGAGCTCATCCGCTTGCTCCAGGAGAAGTTCCCTGGTGTCGGTGTGACACAGGGATACGGCGCGAGCGAGACCATGGGGTCGGGCACGCTCTCGTTCGGCCCGCTGATGGAGCACCACCCCGACGCCGTGGGGCGGGCGACGCCCGCCATCGACATCCAGATCCGTGACGAGAGCGGCAATGTGCTCGGCGTGGGTGAGGTCGGGGAGATCTGTATCCGCTCCGGCACCGTGTTCCTCGGCTACTGGGACGATCCCGAGGCGACCGAGGAGGCGTTCTGGCCAGGCCGTTGGTACCGCACCGGCGACTTCGGCCGGATCGACGACGACGTGTTGTTCATCGAGAGCCGGATGCGCGACATGATCCTGCGCGGTGGCGAGAACATCTACCCGATCGAGATCGAACACCGGCTCGTCGAACATCCCGGCATTGCCGACGCCGCGGTCATCGGCGTGGAGCACCGCGAGCTCGGGCAAGAGGTGAAGGCATTCGTGGTGCTGGCTCCCGGCGCGGATCTGAGCGAGTCGGCAATTCAGGAATGGGTCGCGCAGTCGCTCGCGCGTCACAAGGTGCCCGCGTATGTAGAGTTCCGCGACAGCCTGCCGTACACCGCGACCGGCAAGCTCTTGAAGCACGAGCTCGAAGCCGAGGACGCGACGCCGAGCTAAACGGTGCGCCGTTCTGTGCTCGGACCGTGTGCGCGGAATATCTACAGTTACGCGCCCTTGCCGCCGACACCTCGCGCTGCGATCGCAAGCCCCGCGTCCCACCCAGGCGCTCGGCCGTTGACCGGCGGGCGGATCGTCTTGATGTCGGCTCCGCCACGCGCCAGGACCCACGAGACAACGGAGTTCGAGTTCCACATCGCGCCTGTGCCGAACTCGTCGCGGCCCCACACCGGGGTCGGAATCGATGGCAGCACATCGAGAATGTGTCTCGCGACTTCGGCATCCTCTGTCAGCCTCACGGGGCTCGCGATCGCCTCTTCGATGTCGGGAATCTGCCCGTCTCGCCAGCGACGTATTTCGTAGCGGAAAACTCGAAACCGACCCAGCCATCGCATTCCGACCGGCCCTTCCGCCACGACACCTCGCCGTTCGCCGAGAAGGAACCGGCGGGATGAGCAACGCCCATGACGATTCCTCCGTCTACCTCCACGATCGCGCCACCGCGCACGCGCCGTCATCGGCTGTGCGGGTGTCGGTGCTCACGCGCCGGTCGCTGCCCTCCGAGGCTCGGTTGTCGGCCGCGAAGCGCCGAGAGCTGGTGTTCGACTTCGGAGAGGGCCGCGACTTCGGATCCTTCCATTACGTACACCAGGTAGTACATAAGGAGGTCGGGAAGGGTTACAGCATCGAGCGCGACCGGGGCGTTGTCGTGACCGAGCGCGTACACGGTCCCGAAGCGGCGCGAGTACGCACGCACCGAGAAGAAGCTGCGGCTGTGTTCGGCCCAGCCGGCGAGGGCCGACGCCGCGATGCGGTGTACGAGGTCAGCGTCGCGTTCCCCGACGCCGGCCTCGGCGAACTGGGCGGGGTCTGCACCGAAGTCGAGATCGAAGCGTCGCTCCGCGCCGTCGGGGAACACCAACCCAACTCGGTAGCGCACCCGATGCTCCCGGTACGCGCCCACGGCGCGGTCGTCACTTCCCGCTGGGGTCGTGACCCAATCGCCGAGTCCGCGCACGACCTCGACGGCGAGCCGCTCGAGCTGCGCGGGTACATACCCGTCGGGGTTCGGGTCGCTGAGGGGGGGAATCGGCGCCGTCGGGTCGAAGGCCACGCGCCATGTGTCGAGCGCCTCGGTGCGGGCGACGGGCGACGCGCCGGCATGGAGCGAGATCTCGACGCCCGCGGTGACCTCGAGCACATCACCGGGATCGATGAGGCGGGCGTCGACCTGGGGCGCGAGTCGACCCAGATCGGCGACAAATCGCTCGCGCGAGATGGGGAAGAGGAACGCGTTGAGCCATTCATGGTCGTCACAGAATCGAAAGCCAGCCGACGCGGGCACGACAACGGTCGGGTCGACGCGAAGCGCGGTTTCGAGGTTCCGCCGGTGTGTCTCGAGGGGGAACCCGGTCGCGCGGCTCTCGAAGAACTCGAAGTTCTGACTGGCGTACATCGCGAACAAGATGTCGATCGTCCCGAACCGGTCGCGCACCACGTCGATCGTCTCGTCGGAGAGCAGCGTGTCTTCCTGGTTCCAGAACGCCCCCGAACGGTCGCGGAATACCATCCCCATCTCGGGTACCGAAGTGAGCTCGGACCGGGTCGGGAAGAGCTCGAAGCCTGGTCCCAGGATCGGGGCCATGGCCACGACCGGATGGACGTTTTCGAAGCCCAGCTCCCGGAGTGCGTGCACGATGAGCGGATCGGGCGGACAGATCGCGTCGACGTCGCGCGCGACCAGGTCGAGCGAAGCCACGTCGAAATGATCGGGATGACGGTGCGAAACGACGAGGATGTCGACCTCGGGGATCTTGTCCACGTCGACGGATCGCCCGGGACACGACACCACCGTGCCCTCCTCGAACGGATCGCCGAGCACCGGATCCATGAGACAGGTCGCCCCGTCCAGCTCCACGAGCACCGAAGCATGTCCAAGCAGTGTGATCCGCATCCCGACGCCTCCCGCTCCGCACGCGATGCCAGTGTGCCCGATTGTCCCCGCACGCGTGCAGCGAGCCACGGCGACCCGGGCAGCGGACGACGACCCCGGTCGCGATCGTCGTGACGCTCGATTCCACCGAACTTGACGTTGCAGCGACGGTTCGCACACTGCGCCACCGGCTGGTTACCGGCCAACTCCTGCTCTGTCCTCGGAGGCACGTAGGCGTCGACGAGGCTGTTACCGCGGAGCCACTGGACGGTCCCTCGGTCGTCAAGCGTGAAGGGTTATTAGATTGAGCCACGACTGAACAGGAGGGCGAGCACGTGGAACTCGGCTATGGGATGTTCGACGCGGACAACCATCTGTACGAGGCTTCTGATGCGTTCACCCGGCATCTGCCGGAGCGGCGGCGTCGGGACTTCTACTGGGTGACCGATGATCGGGGTCACCGTTTGATCGTCGTGGGGAACCGCGTGTGGGACTACATCGTGAACCCGACGTTCGATCCTGTGGCGGTGGCTGGCGCGTTGGACAGGCGCAAGGTGGAACCGCTGGGTGACCGGCCGGAGTACCGGGATCCGGTCAGGCGTGTGGCGCGCTTCGACGAGCAGGGGATCGAGGCGTCGTTGATGTTCCCGACGTTGGCGTCGGGTTTGACCGAGATCGTGGGCGACAACTTGTGGTTGCTGTCGGATCTGACGTGGTCGTTCAACCGTTGGTTGGAGGAGGACTGGGGGTTCGCGTTCGAGAACCGCAGCTTCGCGACGCCCCTGTTCACCTTGTCGGATGTGGATGAGTCGGTGGCGATGTTGGAGTGGGCGCTCGAGCGGGGATGCCGGGCGATCATGGTCTGTGGCGGCCCGGTGCGAACGCAGTTGGGGTGGACCTCGCCGGCGGACCCGATGTTCGATCCGTTGTGGGCGCGGTGCGCAGAGGCTGGTGTGGTGGTGTGCGTGCATGCGGCGGCGGCGGGCTACAACCGTCATTCGGGTGAGTACACCGGCAACTACGAGCTGAGACCGTTCCAGGACCAGACGCTCGATACGCTTTTGAATCGTGGCCGTCCGGTGTCGGACTTCTTCGCGGCGATGATCTGGCAGGGTGCGACGACGCGTCATCGGAACCTTCGGTTCCTGTCGGTCGAGAACCATGCCGACTGGGTGCCGCGGTTGGTGTCTCTTCTCGGCCGGTTCGGTCGGGCGAGCACGTTGGGTGAGGACCCGGTCGACGTGTTCCATCGGTGCGTCTGGGTGACGCCGCACTGGGAGGACGACATCGAGGGGTTGATCGAGCTCATCCCGGTCGAGCGGGTGACGGCCGGGTCGGACTTCCCGCATTACGACGCATTGGCGGAGCCCACCGATTTCGCCAAGCACCTCAACGGGCTGAGTTCGCAGGATGTGCGAAAGGTGATGAGGGACAACCTGCGCTCGATCCTCACGGGGGGTGTACAAACATTTGTGTAAGGGCGGAGCTCTGATGGCCTGAGGGCCGGAGAGAATTCCGCATCATGTCGGACACCAAGCGTGACGAGCAGCCGCCGGCGGAGGTGTCGGTGATCGACGACGAGTTGATCGAACGGCTGATGGCGCAAGTCGATGCCGAGGGCGTCGAGTGTGCTCGATGTGGAGCGCAGCGATCATCTGGGCTACGAACGTGGCGATCCCGCCGGCCGCGGTTCGGGTAACTCCCGTAACGGCACGTCGCCCAAGACGGTGTTGACCGACGCCGGCGCGATCCCGCTGGAGATCCCGCGGGACCGCAACGGACGTCTCTGATTCCAATCAGGAATACTGGCAACGTGCCGGCTGACCCCGATCTCCTCGGCAGCGTTCGGACCATGCGTCGCAAGCTGGCCGACGACGGTCCGAGCCGAACTCGTACCGAGGGCGACTTCGAAGTCGTGTCCGTCCCGCCTCGTGACTGTGACGCGCTCCGCGACCTCCTACTTGCCGAGCGCGCGCGAGTCGTGATCGAGATCGGCCTCGCGTACGGAAGTTCCGCGCTCGCGATCGCGGAGGCCCTCGTCACTCCGGGCGCCGACGATGCGCGCCACCTGATCATCGACGCGTTCCAAGGCCACTTCCACGACGCGGGATGGAACGTGATCGTCATGACTGGTCTGACCGACGTCTGCTCGTTGCTGCGCGAACGATCTCAACTCGTGCTCCCCCGGCTGATGGCCGACGGCGTCGTCGCCGACGCAGCGTTCGTCGATGGCAGCCACGTGTTCCACAACGTGTTCGTCGACCTGTTCTTCCTCGGCGAGCTCGTACGTCCCGGTGGTCTGATCGTCCTCGACGACTGTTCCTGGCTGTCAGTGGCTACGGCAGCGAGATACTTCGAAAACAACACCGGCTGGCAACGAGAACCGATCAACAGCGAGACGCGGCTCCGCGCCTTCCGCGTGCCGAACCCCAAGATCGAGGCGAGCTTCGAAGCGTTCAAACCATTCGGCGTCGACTTGACGGACTGACACGCAATGCCGGTTTGCTCACATCGACGGGCGCATCGGGTCAAACCCAGCCCAGTACGTGCGTCGACCCAAGGTTCATCCGAGCGAAGGTCACGGCATGGACCGCGCCGAGTTGGGCACGTTCCTTGGAAAGGGCAACAAGCCCGCCACGATCCCGCTCGTGCCCCGGACCGCGCGGACAATCGACCTCGCGGTTGGCGAACAGCACGAGGGGCCGATCCTGCGACGGAGGGACGGACCGCGCCTGGACCGCCGAACAGCGCACCGCTGGGTCCGCTCGATCGGGAAACGGGCAGGGCTCGGCGCGGTCCACCCGCACATGCTTCGTGCCGGCTTCATCATGGCGGCGCTCGATGCCCGCGTTCCGCTACGTGATGTGCAGATCGCAGCCCGCCACGCTGATCCGAGAACTACGACGATCTACGACCGCCGGAGAGAGAACTTCGACCGACACGCCGCATACGTCGTGGTTGCCTTTGTCGCCGGCGGCTGACCTGCTGACCCACCTCGAGCGGCACTTCGGAGGCAGCCTCCGACTTCCGGAGTCGATCGATCGGGCCCCCGACATAACAGTCACCGATCGCCAGCGAGCCTTGGCAGGCTGAAGTCATGACCGCTGACTCGTCCTCAGAGCTTTCGTGCCGAATTCCCGCCGACGATGTCGAGAATTCGGGGCCTGCTCCGTCTCAGGGGTGCATCCGGCCGGAAGGGCCGACGTCACACAAGGAGAACACCATGGCCAAGTACTTGTTGCTCAAGCACTACCGAGGCGCGCCGGCGCCCGTCAACGATGTCCCGATGGACCAGTGGAGGCCCGACGAGGTCGAGGCACACATCCGGTTCATGAACGACTTCGCAGCTCGGCTCGAGAGCAGCGGCGAGTTCATCGACGGACAGGCGCTGTCGCCCGACGGCGTGTGGGTCCGCTACGACGGCGAGGGGCGCCCGCCGGTGACCGACGGCCCGTTCGCCGAGACGAAGGACTTGATCGCGGGATGGATGGTGATCGACGTCGACAGCCACGAGCGAGCGATCGAGCTCGCCGGTGAGCTGTCGGCAGCACCCGGGGCCGGCGGCGAACCGATCCACGAATGGCTGGAAGTCCGACCCTTCCTGGCCGCGCCGCCCACCGTCACTCAGTGACCGTGGACGACGTCGAGCTGCGCGAGCTCGCGCCGGCGGTCTTGAGCGTCCTCGTCTGTCGCGGTGCAGACTTCGCGACGGCCGAGGACGCCGTGCAGGAGGCGCTCATCCGGGCGCTCTCCGCGTGGGAGGGCGAGTTGCCCGCCGACCCCACGGGGTGGCTCATCACGGTCGCTTGGAGAGCCTTCCTCGACATGACGCGGTCAGACGCGGCGCGCCGCGACCGAGAGGTCCGATTCGACACCGAACCGCCGGCCGGCGCGGTCCCGAGCGCCGACGACACGCTGCGCCTCTACTTCCTGTGTGCGCATCCCGACCTGACGTCGTCGTCGGCGGTCGCTCTGACCCTCCGGGCCGTGGGTGGCCTCACTACACGCCAGATCGCTCGGGCATACCTCGTGCCCGAGCGCACCATGGCGCAGCGCATCAGCCGCGCCAAGCGCACGGTCAGTCGGGCCGGTGTCGATCGTCCCGGCGACGTGCGCACGGTGATGCGGGTGCTGTACCTCGTCTTCAACGAGGGCTATTCCGGCGACGTCGATCTCGAGGCCGAGGCGATCCGACTGACCCGGCAGCTGGCTGCCTTGGTGGACGACCCCGAGGTCCACGGATTGCTCGCCCTGATGTTGCTGCACCATGCGCGCCGCCGCAGCCGCACCCGACCGGACGGAAGCATCGTGCCGCTCGCCGATCAGGACCGCAGCCAGTGGGACATAGTGCTCATCGCCGAGGGAATCGACATCGCACAAGCTGCGCTCGCGCGCGACCAGCTCGGCGAGTACCAGGCGCAAGCGGCGATCGCCGCGCTCCATGCCGACGCGACGCGTATCGAGGAGACCGACTGGGTCCAGATCGTGGAGTGGTACGACGAACTGCTCCGGTTCACCGACACTCCGATCGTCCGGCTCAACCGTGCGGTCGCAGTCGGCGAGGCCGACGGCGCGCTCGCAGGGTTGGCGGCACTGGCCGAGGTCGACGAACACGTCCCGCGACGCGAAGCGGTCGCCGCCTATCTCCACGAGAAGAACGGCGATCTCGAACTCGCTGCCCGCCTTTATGCCAACGCGGCTCGCAACGCACCCAACCTCGCAGAACGCGACCATCAGACGCGCCAAGCAGCGCGACTCAACCAACTCCTGCAACACCACAGATGACCTCGTCGCCGGGCGTGAAGATGGCCGCCAACTGCTCGGCGAGCTCGCTCGGCCGGTGCGCGCCTTGAAGGTCGGCCAACTGAGGCGAACTCGCTCGAAGCTCCGCAGCGCCGAACCGCCGACAGCACTTCTCGTGCACCCGGACCTGTCCCAGAACGCCTAATACACGGGTACGCTGCCGATCTGTCGCGCGAGCAACGCGCGTCGACTGAGCGTTCGGGGCGCGCAATCTGGCACGCGTCAATGACGACGGGCTCGTTCTTGCTCGACGTACTCGTCGGCAAGATGGTGTGGCGCACACGCCAACCAGCCGTCGAAGATCGCTTCCCGCAGTGCTCGCTTGGTGACGGTCTTCAGCTGGATCAGAATCGCCGGGTACCCGTCGAAATGCGGAATCGTGAAGAAGGCTCGGGGCTGTGCCGCGAGCACGGCCTCCTTCTCGCCGAGATCCTCGACGCGAACCGCGAGGATCGCTCCGTCGGGCGGGCTGGTGTCGCCGAACCGCCGGATGTCTGCCTTGCTGAACGGCCGCTCCCACGCAAAGGCCTTGCCCGCGACCGACCATGTGCGATTGCCGTGACGCTCGCCCTCGCCGACTTCCGGCAAGTCCAGGGCCATCCGGGCGACCTCGTCGACACTTACCATTACCGCACCCTATTCCGACCGCTGCGTAGTGCCGTTCGTTCCGTGCGCGTCGAGGAAGCCGCCAACTTCGCGATCTCGCGCGAGGGGCCACCGTCGAAGCGCCGCAGCAGGGTGTGTTACCGCTCCAACTCGCGTCGCCGAGCTGGGGTTCTCGTTCGAGCGTCGAGTTCGGCGATGAGCTTCTTGGCGGCCTTGTTGCGGTAACTCTCGTCGACCCAGTCACAGAGAAGGTCCACGTCAGCCGCGGACAGTCGAACGGTGAGCCATCCCCACTGTCCGAGGCCGCTGGTGGTCGTCGGCACTGCCCGTGCGAGCGCGACTGCTTGCTCGTAGGAGTCGGTGAGCTTGACGGCCATGGCGTGGGTCTGGGCGTCGCGCCTCCCGAGCCACAAGAACATTGGTCCGTGCACGAGATGCCTTCGCCATGGCGGCGGATCGACCGACCGTTTCTCGACCTTGATGACAGGCTCGCCCCACGGGAAGTCCTCTGTCGCGGAAGGAAGGCTCAGCGCGAACTCGCGCAGGGTGTCCCACTTGCGAACGCTCACCAGCTCAGACTCCCACCGATGGGTCTCCCTCGAGCAGCCACTCGATCGGGTCCAACGCCGTCCCCTTGTAGCAGAACTGCGTGAACTGTACGGCGGATCAGTGAACGCGGCGCCACCGGTCTCGGCGGTCGCCGATTGTTGACTCAGAGACAGAACGGGTGACCGGAAGGGTCGGCGTAGATCTCGGTGTCGGCCAACTTCGGCAAGCGGATGGCGCCGAAACGCTCGGCGCGCTCCTGGGCCGAGTGCGTGCCATGGGTGAATCGGAAGTCGACGTGGAGCTGCGCGGGGTATGCGGGGTCGGGCCAACGGGCGGCGACGACAACGAGGAAACCCACGGCACACCCCTCGTCCCCAACCGACGGGAGTGCACGCTCAGTTTGCGGCAGGATGCTCGGATGATCCTTGAGCATGCAGTCCTCAACGTGAGTTCGGGCGAGGAGCAGAGCTTCGAGCGCGCGTTCGCCGAGGCGAAGGCGATTATCGCGGCGATGTCAGGCTTTCGGTCGCTCGCCCTCGATCGGTGCATCGAACAGCCGTCGCGCTACCTGCTCCTGGTCGAGTGGGAGCGTCTTGAGGATCACACGGAAGGATTCCGGGGCTCGCGCGAATACGAGAAGTGGAGGGATCTCCTCCATCACTTCTACAACCCATTTCCAGTCGTCGAGCACTACGAGCCGCTCATGCGTGCCTGAGACGCGCGAAGCGCTGCGGTGGCGCGCAACGCCGGGTTTGTCCATGCCGCAACGGTTCAGCTCGATGGAAGCCTGCCACGCACCCGAGAGCAGACCGGACGCGAGATGCGATGGATTCGGCGCGTCGATTCCACCACTCGGTTGCCAGGACCCATCAATCCATCGCCGTGAGGTGACTCGGTGATCGCAGTTGAGGTGCCCGGATCGCGGGCCCCGCCCCGCGGATGTCATCGTCGCGGAACGTGAAGCCGTCCGATCGCGCGCTGTCCTGAACAAACGAGTGATACCGCACCAGCTTTCGATCGGTCATCACGCGAGCGATCAGTTGCTTCGGCGGCGCCGGAAGCGGATCGTCGCCAGCGCCGCGACGATCGCCGCGCCGGTCACTCCCGCGATGATTGCGCCGTTCCGCAACGTGATGCGCGACCGGTGCCCGCCTTCCTCGGCTTCGACGCTCTCGATGTCGGCGAGGTAGAGCCCTTCGTCGTGCAGTGTGACGTGCGCACCCTGCTCGGGATCCTGTCGAGCGGCGTGTCGCAACTGCTCGCGAAAGACTTCGGGACCCACACCGTCCGGTACCTCACCCTGCGCCTCTTCGGCCTCGGTCTCGTCCACGCGCTCACGCTATCGTCCCGTGCGCCTGAGCGAGCTGGTCGGTGAGCAGGGCTTCACGATCACCCCTGCTCGATCTCGGGTCCGAGGCGCGCTCGGATCAACGACGCAACCTCACCGTCCTCGGCGTGGCGACCGAGGTCGGCCTTGGAGAAGATCAATTCGTCGTCGAGGGTGACCTCGAAGAGACCACCCGACGACGGGACGAGCTCGAGCGATTCGACGCGCGGGCCCCACCCCGTGAGCACTTCGTCCGTCAAACTGACGGCACGTGGTGTGTAGTTTCAAACGCTGCAGTACTCGATCCGGATGACGTGCTGGTCGTCCGACACATCCCACCTCCTCCACGCGCGGTTACCCGGATAGTGGCACACCGCTACCGTCGTGTGCATGTATGTGGATCTTCTGTTCGATCCGTTCGGTGCCCGTTGGGTCGACGTGCATGACGGCGCCGTCGCGGCGGAAGCAGCCGGCTTCGACGGCGTGTGGACCTACGACCACCTCGCCGGCTCCGTGCACGGCGCCTCGGGCGTGCTCGAGTGCTGGACGACCCTCACGGCCATTGCTGCGAGCGTCCCGCGGATCGCCGTCGGGTCGATGGTGCTCAACGTCGCCAACCGCGACGCCGGCACCCTCGCGGTGATGGCTGCCACGCTGCAGGAGGTCAGCGCCGGGCGTCTCCTCCTCGGCATCGGTGCCGGCGGCGGAGCCGACACCCCGTACGCCGCCGAGCAGTACGCGCTCGGCCGCGACGTTCCCGGTGCCCGGCGGCGCAGGCGCGCGGTCGAGGACGCGATCGCGACGCTCCGTCAGGTGTGGACGGGCCGCGCCGATGGAGCTGCCGGATTCCTCCAGCCCCAGCCGCCACCGCCGATCATCGTCGGCGCCTTCGGACCGAAGATGAGCGAGCTCGCCGGGCGCGTCGCCGACGGCATCAACACGTCAGGCGCCGATCTCATCGCACGGGCCCGCAGCGCGCACACGGGCGCCGGCAATCCGCCCGGGAGTTTCCTCGTGACCACGTCGGCGAGCCTGAGTTCGGAATGGCTGGACCCCCACGGCGCACGGCGCGCGCAACTGGCTGCACTCGATGTCGACCGGCTCGTGCTCTTCGTGCGACCGCCGTATACCGACGCGATCCGGCGCCACGCGCGGTGGCTCAGTTGACCCATCCTTACGACTGCGAGCAGGCCCGGATCGCGGCGTCGGCGGCGGTGTCGGCGGCCAACGTGGCGCCTTCGGCCAGGCGCGCCATCACTTCGAGACGGTCCGGGTGCTTCTCGAAGTAAGCCGTGATCGCCGCCTCGTTCGGTGTCCCGTCCATGTTGCTCATGTGGAACACCTCTTCGTCGACGCTCCCGTCGGTCGCGCGGTCGCTGATCACGCGGAACACCGACCACGGGATGCCGCGCTCCTCGCAGAGCAGCGCGATCGCGGCAGTCTCCATGTCGAGCGACACGACGCCGCGGTCTCGTAGCTCGGCGATGGCGTCGAGGTCGGTCGTGAGCCCGACCGCGGTGTACATCTTGCCCTGCGGCGTTCCGTCGCCGAGCGGCGCGGGTCGGTACTCGGCGCCCGTCTGGCTGTGCACAACGGCCTCCGGCAGGATGAGTGTCCCGATCGGGGTCTCGTTCTCCACCGCGCCGGTGATGCCCACGGAAACCACGTGGCCGATCGACATCGCGTCGAGCAGGCGCTCGGTGCCCGTTGTCGCGTAGTCGATGCCCATCCCGGTGACGATGGCGACGACGTCGCGGTCGCCGAGTGTTCCCGAGTGCACGGTGACGTCGGCGACCTGTGTCTCCGTGAGCGCCAGTTTCTTGACGAGCGGCGTGAGCTCCATCGGCATCGCGCAGATGAACGCGAAGTGGGCCTGATTCGAGGGCATGTTCACGCCCGAAGCTTCTCGCGTCCCGCTCCGGACGGCCAGTCCTGAGGCATGATCAACGCTGCGATCTACGCCCTCCTCGACGGTGGCGCGCTCGATCCCGAGGGCGATCATCAGGTCGCGTAACACGTTGGCGTGCGCACCGAGCGAGTAGTCCTGCCTCGCCGTGGACGAACAGCAGCACCGGCCGCCCATCCCCAGGCTCGCCGCCGCCGATCCGGTAGGTCAGCCGGTGCCCGTGCAGGAGTACGTCACGCTCCTCGGGGTGCGTCACCCCGCGGAAAACTACCGGACGCGTGGCCGAAGGCGGGACACGGTCAGACGGTCAGGGCCCGCTCGAGCCATCTGCGTTCGATGGGAAAGGTCAACGCGGCACGGGCTTCCTCGACTGGTAGCCACACGGGCGTGAATTTCTCGTCGCCCGCGCTCTGCGCGCGTCGCCGGCCGGTGCGCAGGCGCATCCGGTAGTAGTGCTCATCGCGTGTGACGTGCCAGCCGGGGCCGGCGTCGGGAAAGGCGTCGAACTCGCTCACCTGAATCCCGAGGTCGGCGGTGACGACCGCGTCCACATAGCCACTCTCTTCGCCGACCTCGCGGACCGCGGTGTCGGCGGGCGACTCGTTCGCTTCGATGTGGCCCTTGGGGAGCCGGATCTCGTCGCGCTCCGGGCGTCGTAAGACCAACACCTCGTCGCCTTCGATGACGACGCCCCCCGCGGCCGCGTACTGCGTCTCGATCATCTGCAGTTCGCGTCGCAGCCACGCCAACGTGTCGCCGACGGACACGAACTCCAGGGCCGACATGCCGACTGCTCGCGCGCCCTCGACGTTGTCGAGTCGATCGTCGATGAAGACACACTGCTCGGCATCCACGCCCAACCGATCGGTCATCAGCCGGTAGATCCGTTCGTCGGGTTTCTCAACTCCTTCCTCGCCCGAGATCACCACCGCGTTCACCAGACGATCCAGCGCGAGCCGGTGCGTAGTCGCGAACCGCACACCGGCGGGCGCATTCGTCAGAATGCCGGTGCGATAGCGAGGTCGGAGACGGCCGAGGAACTCCTCGAGCCGGTCCTCCAACACCCAGTGCTCGTTGAAGTCAGCGAGCAGGAGCGCGACGTCTGGCGCGTCCAACCCGGTGTCGGCGCGGAGAACCGACGCGACATCGTCGATCTCATAGGGAAGGCCGACGGTGTTGATCGCGCCCCAGACCAGCTCGTTGAACTGATCGGCCTCCACGTCCAATCGCGCTGCCCAGCGCATCCGCCCCAACGCGGTGCGTTCGGGGAGCAACACGCCACCGATATCGAACACGACCCCCTCCACTGGCACATTGCCCACGCTAACCAGCAGCCGGCGATCGCAGCCTTTGCTCGAGCACCACTCCGTAGAGCGCACCGGGGAAGACGTCAGTGATCGTCCAACCGGCGGGCTCGCAAATCTGCGTGAGCTCGTCAAGGGAGCACCAGAGCAGGTTGAACCAACTGGTCGCGAGCTCCCGGTAGCGGATGCGGATCGTGATCTGTCCGCCGAGCCGATTCCGGCGGCGGTTTGCCTCGTGATACGCGAGGTGCACGGGATCGTCGGTTTGGTACGGATCGATACACGTTCCGACGATGATCGAGCCGGGGTGGCCGAGCCTCGTGAGTGCGGCGAGAAAGTCCGGCGCTCGCTCGGGGCTCTCCAAGAACCCGAGGTTGTTGCCGAGCGCGAGGAACGTATCGAACGGCGGCGGCGTGGTCGCCGCGAGATCGTCGACGGTGCCGAGGAAGCGTTGCCGTACGCCGCGCCGCTCGCACACTTGGAGTGCGCCCGGTGAGACGTCGAGGGCGACGACATCCTGGTTGTGGTCTTGGAGTGCCAGCGCGGCGCGCCCGGCACCGGCGCCGACGTCGAGCACACGGCCAACCGCGCGATCGAGCGCCCATCGGCATCGCTCGCCCCATTTGTCAGGCGCTCCGAAGTAGTTCTGTTCGACCGAGTCGATGTCGACGTATCCGTCGTCGCGCTCGACGACGGCGCGACTCTCGCCATGCTCCAGCGCAGCGAGCAGAGCCGCGCCGAACGCGTCTCCAAGCATGGGGGCGCCGCGATCGTCAACCATCGCGACCAGCTTGCTCACTTGTCGTCATGTCGATCCGAACCATTATCGCGGCAACGCAGGTGCGCTACTTCCCGAGCTCGCTCAGCCGCTGCGCGAGGGCGCATTCGAGATCCTCGCGTTCTTGGCGCGTTCGCTCGACTGGCCACGACATGAGATCGACCAGCAGCACGACTTCCGCCCAGGGATGGAAGCTCCGACCGCTGATCTCTTCCCAGATCCTGACGAACCGATCGGCGGTCTCGAGACCGAAGTTTCCGATCAGGTTGCCGCGACACCACGACACGTCGACCGACGGGGGACCCATGCTCGCTGCCTGCCAGTCGACGACGCCACTGAGCCGACCGCGGTGCCACAAGACGTTCGCGAGGTGGAAGTCGCGGTGGATGAACACTCGATCGGGATCGAGCCGGGGTCCATGGAAGATTTCGAGGGCGCGCTCCCAGAGCGCGGGCGCTTGCATCCATGTCGGCGGTTCCCCTGACTCGGGGTCATAGGGCCTGAAGTCGTCGATGCCGTGTTCGGAGGTCAGTGGTGCCGCGTGTATCGCGGGCAAGACACCAGCGAGGCCGCGCAACCACTGATCGGTGCCCTTCGGCGCTCCGTCGAGTCGGCCGGGTAGCCGCGCCATCAGGATCGTCGGCACGTCTGTCTCCGCGCCGGTCGGGTCGACGGCCAAGAGTTGCGGCGCGGGAACTGGCGTCGCTTCCAAGCGCTGCAGCACGCGCGCTTCGCGTCCCGCGATGTCGGGGTCCTTGGCGTGGATGAGTGGAACCACAGAGCGGCGCAAGACCGCTGCGCCAGTCTCACTCGGCCAGGCCACATACAGGACGTGCATGGCAGAAGATCTCCCGCCCAAGAGCACCCGGACGCGGGTCACTTTCGCGCCGAGGGTCTCTTCGACCCACGCGAGCGTCTGCGACGGAGGCCGCAGACGAAGCAACCGGTACCGCTCGGCATCGTCCAACGTGTGTGAGGGACTCACGCGGGTCCAGTGTTGTCGGTTCGGCGCCTGATAACCGGAGCGACCGCACAACGGCAGATGGAAGACTCGGGGCGCATGGCCGTTTCCGAGCTGGACAGATGTCCGGACCGCTCGCCCACTAGGTTCGGCGCATGCCGAGCGACCTCTCGTTGAAGACGATGAACACTGTCCACCGCGGCCTGCTCAAGATCAGTGGTGGACGCCTGGGATGGAATCTCAGCCGCATGCCGGTGCTGGAGCTCACGACGACGGGCCGCAAGACCGGCCAGCCTCGCTCGGTGATGCTCACGTCGCCCGTGCAGGATGGTGCGACCATCGTTGTCGTGGCATCCCGCGGCGGCGACGACCACCATCCGGCCTGGTTCCTCAACCTGCGGGACAACCCGGAGGTCGATGTGGTGATGGACGGCAAACCCAAGCAGCGCATGCACGCGCGTGTCGCGACCCAGGAAGAGCGAGCACGCCTGTGGCCCCTCGTCACCGCTGACCACAAGAACTACGCCGGCTACCAGACCAAGACCAAGCGCGAGATTCCCCTGGTCCGCTTGGAACCCGTCGAGTAGTCACCGCCCGGGCGCGAGTTCGCGCAGTCGACGGCGTCGCACGCAAGGAGAATGGCGCCGAAGCGGGAGGCGTGGACAATGTCATCGGAGCCGTGTACATTGTCCACGTGACCCGCGGCCGGCACCCGCACAAGGAGATCAACAAGGCACTCGAGGGCGCCGAGAAGGCTGGCTTCGAGGTGGTGGAGATCCGCAAGGGCCACGTGTGGGGAAGGGTGTCGCGCCGAATGGCCAGGAGCTGACGGTCTGGAGCACTCCGCGAAGCCCCGAGACGATAGCCAGGCGCATCCGCGAGTTCGTACGCCGACATGCGACGTAGAGGAGACCGACGATGAAGACTTACACGTTCCGACTGGTGGTCGCTGATCGCATCGACGATGACGGAGCGAACCGCTTGTTCGAGGCGGGGGTTGAGGATGGCGTTCCGGAATCGGGTCCCCAGGGCCATTCGATCGGTTTTGACCGGGAGTCGTCCTCGTTACAGGAGGCGATCCTGTCGGCGATCGCGGAGGTGGAGTCGGCGGGATTCGACGTTTTGCGAGTCGAACCCGACGAAGTCGTTTCAGCGGCTGACATCGCCGAGCGCACCGGCAGAAGCCGTCAGTCGGTCTCGTCGTTGATCAATGGAACTCGAGGCCCCGGCGGCTGGCCGCGACCGGTCGCGGGCAACGTGCGCAGTCCGTTGTGGCGCTGGAGCGATGTCGGCAGCTGGTTCGAGACATTCGATGGGTCTGAGAAGGTCGACAAGACCGAAGCAGCCGTCGTAACCGCGGTCAATGAAGTACTCGCGGCGCGGCGCGCGTTGCGACCGCTCGGCGCGCAGGCGCGCAAGCGACTGCTGCGTCAGCTCGCGAGCTGATCGATGCAGATGCCGACGCGCGAAGCGGCGCGCGGGAACTGCTAAGAGCTCTCCGACGAGGATCAAGCGCTCCCGGGCGAATGGGTGAACGAAGGATTTCGGCCCGCACCCGAGCCTGCGATCCCGGTCGAGGCCGCCTCGTCGGTCGCGCTCTGGGGTGAGGTGCTCGACGACTTCCGGAGGATCGTGGCGTCGCTCGACGAAGCGGCCCTTCACGTCGAAGCGGCGCGCCGGGCGCGTTGGTATCAGGTCTCCCACGTGAACCGTGAGATCCTGCATCACGCGGCGGAGGTCGGTTGCATGCGCGACCTCTACCGCCACATCCACCTAACGCTCGCGGACGGCGGCCTCAGCAAGGACGGTCCAGTGGAAGCTGCCGGGTGGTTGCTGGTCGATGTCCACGACCGAGAGCGCCTCGAGGTGGGCATCGGTCAGCATCGCGGTCAGGGTCGTGGCGTCGACATAGAAGTGCGGATGGCTCTTGTCGCCCGCGCTCTGATCGTCGACGAACGTGTCCGGGCGTACCTCGCGGCCGGCGCCGAAGGCGCGGTGACGCTTCGACAACATGGTCAGCTGTGTGGTCCCGCCGGGATGCAGCACTCGACGGCACTCGCTGAACGCGGTGCGCACGACGTCTGCGTCGCCGTGATACAAGACGTTCCAAGCGAGCACGTGGTCGATGCTGTCGTCATCGATCGGGAGGCTCGTGAACGGCGCGAGCCGCGTGTCGATCCGAAGGCCCTGGGCGTCGGCTTCGCGACGTAGCTCGGCGAGTCCAGTCGGGCTGGCGTCGATGGCGACGACCTCGAAGCTGGCGCGAGCAAACACGAGTGCATGACGGCCGATCCCGGTTCCGACGTCGACCACGCGCCGTACCCCGCGCGCGACCAGCGCGGGCACGAGCTCGGTGACGGCCGGCTCCGGCTGATTCCACGATGCGCGGGTCGTGGGGTCAGCCCACCGGCGGTCCCACGCCTGGTGGGCGGTATCGAGCCGCTCTTCCTGCACACACGAACGCTACGCCCGCCAGTGGTAGTGGACGTCGGGAGCGCCTTCCTCGTTCGCTCCCTCGGTCGTCTAGATCGCGACGAAGCCGTGGCGCTCGTAGAAGCGAAGTGCTCCGATGTTGCTCTGGAACGCCCACAGGTCGAGGCCGTCGGGCCGCTGTTCCTTCGCGACGTCAACGAGCGCCGACCCGAGACCCTGGCCGGTCCATTCGGGATCCACGTACAGCTGGTCGACGCACTCGTCGAGCAGCACCATCATCGCGACGAGCCCGTCGTCCGTGTCGATCACCCACACCTCTCGGTTCGGAAGCACGATGGACGCGAACCACTCGCGGACTTCGTCGTCGGGATGGACCGGCGGCGGGATGGCGGGGATCGACGCGTGGCGTGACCGCAACCAAACCTCGGCGACAGCCGGTGCTTCGTCGGAGCGCGCACGGCGCGGTTGCAGAGGCGTCAGCCGCTACTCCGCCGCTGCGGTCGTCCAGCCGTCAGCCGGGAGTGGATGACGGAACAGGCGAGCCGCATTCTCGTGGGTCATCTTGTCGATGTGGTCGTCGGGTAGCCCGGCGAAGCGCTGTTCGAGGAGCTCCTGTGTGTCGGGCCAGCTCGAGTCGGCGTGCGGGTAGTCGGTCTCCACCATGATGTGGTCGACGCCGATACGTTCCCGTGCCCCCAGGGTCGACGGGTCGTCGATGGTGCAGAACCAGAAGTTCCGCTGCACGGCTTCGCTCGGCGTGAGATCGCCGTCCCACACACCGGCACCACCGACCGCGGAGTGCGACATCACGTAGTCGAGCCGGTCGAGGAGCATCGGCACCCAGCCGATCCCTCCTTCCGACAGGGCGATGTTCAATCGCGGGAACCGCAGCGGCACGCGCGCCCACAACCAGTCGGCGGTAGCGACGATCCCGTTCACGGGGAACAGTGTGGTGCTGAGCTCGAGCGGCGCACCCGGTGATCCTCCCGCGGACCACGCCGCCGATCCGGTGTGCAGGCAGATCACGGTGTCGGTCTCCTCGCACGCCGCGAGCAGCGGATCCCAGTGCTCGGTGTGCATCGACGGCAGGCCGATGTGGTGTGGGTTCTCGGGAAAGCTGAGCGCCTTGAACCCTCTCGCGGCATTGCGCAGCACTTCCTGCGCGGCGACGGCCGGATCGTTCAACCACGTGATCTGCAACGGGATGATCCGATCGCGATACGTACCCGCCCACACGTCGTGGTGCCAGTCGTTCCACGCCCGCACGCACGCCAGCCCGACCTCCTGGTCGTTGGCGCGCGCGAACATCGTGCCGGCGAATCCGGCAAGCAGCGACGGGAAGCACAGCGACGCCCAGATGCCCGCGGTGTCCATGTCGGCGATACGCGCGTGGATGTCCCAACATCCCTTGCGCATCTCGTCGAAACGTACGGGATCCATGCTCCACTCGTGCTTCGGGCGTCCGATCACCGCGTTGAGCCCGATGTTCGGATAGAGCGCATCCTCGAACACCCACGCCTGCTTTGCGCCTTCGAGCTCGACCACACGCGGCGCGCGGTCGACGAGATCCGCGGGCATCCGGCCGTCGAACAGGTCGGCGGGCTCGATCAGGTGATCGTCGACCGAGATGATGGTGAACGCCCTGCGCTTCGCTTCCGGGTCGGGGAGCAGCGACATCTAGATCGTTACCTCCACGGTCGCTACGTGCGCGATGTCTGCCGACGATCGACCGATCTCGAGGTCGTACGTTCCCGAGTCGATCCGCCACCCTGGATCGGGAGCGGGCGCCGGTTCCGCGGACGGGATGGGCGGCCCGGTGCGCCCCGGTAGAGGCGAGTCGGTCACGGGCTGCCAGTAGGAGAAGGCGCGGTCGCCGAGCTCGAGGACGACGGTGCTCGTCTCGCCCGGGTCGAGCCACACCTTGGCGAACGCCTTCAGTTCCTTCGGTGGGCGCGTGATGCTCGGGTCCCGCGGTGCGACGTAGCACTGCACGACTTCGGCGCCGCGCCGCGCGCCGGTGTTGGTGACGTCGACCTCGACGGTCAACGTGTCGCCCGCCGTCAACGTCATCGACGACACGCGCGGCGCGCCGATCTCGAACGTCGTGTACGACAGGCCGTGGCCGAACGGGAACGCAACCCGCAGCCGGCGCGCGTCGTACCACCGGTAGCCCACGAGCACACCCTCGCTGTAGCGCACCTGGCCGTTCTCGCCGGGGAAGTTTCCGTACGACGGGTTGTGCTCGAGCCGCACCGGAAACGTCGTGGGCAGCCGTCCACTCGGCTCGTTCTCGCCGAACAGCACGTCGGCCAGCGCGTTCGCCATCTCCTGGCCACCGAACCAGGCCACCGCGGGCACGTCGCCGGCCCAGTCCAACGTGACCGGCGACGCCGCGTTCACCGCGACCACGGTGCGCGGATTGACAGCGGCGACCCGACGGATGAGCTCGGCCTGGTCGCCGGGGAGCTCCATGAACTCACGGTCGTGCCCTTCCGACTCCCAGTCGTCGTTCGTGCCGACGACGACGATCGCGGCGTCAGCTCCTGCCGCGGCCGCTATGGCGCGTTCCATGAGGTCCGCCGGGGGGAGCGCCCGGCACCCCACCTGCACACCTTCCAACGCGCCGCTCGTACCGCCTGTTCCACCCACTGCGGCCGTGTACTCGACGACGAGCTCGTGCGGGCTCGTGTCGAGCTCGACCATCGCCTCGATGGCCTCGCTCCCCATGGCGAAGAGCTCGCGCCCGCGCGGCGGCGGATTCGTGACGCCGTCGAGGACGACGTTGCCATCGAGCAGCACGCGTGACGGGCCGAGCTGCACGAGCGACAGCACGTGTGGTCCCGTAGTCGACGGAACGAGCGAGGCGGTCGCGCGGAACGAGCTGCCGCCGCCCGGAAGGCCTCCGAGGAAGATCACCCGGCCGTCTCGCCGTCGCGCGCGCTCGGGCCCTCCGTCGACCACGACCTCGAATTCGGCCGCAACCGGTGGGACCGTCCGCTCGATGTCGCAGCCCTGCTCGTAGACGATCTTCACGTCGGCACCCACGCGCTCCTGCAACGCGTCGAGTGGCGGCACGCGGTAGTGCGGTGTGAACGACGCCGACCCGCCGCCCATGATGCGCGCCTGCTGGGCGTTCGGTCCGATGACAGCCAGCGTGGTGATCGACGACGCGTCGACGGGCAGCATCGCGCCGTCGTTCTTCAGGAGCACCATCGACTCTGCCGCAGCCGCGCGCGCGAGGGCGCGGTGCTCGGGGCGATCGAGCGATTGCGGCTCCGGCGGCCCGTCGTCGAGCGCGCCGATCCGGTCGAAGACGGTGAGCAAGCGCGTCGCTGCCGCGTCGACGACCGATTCGTCGACCTCGCCGCCTCGCACCGCGCCGGCGAGCGCGGGTCCGTAAACACGGCCGGGTCCGGGCATCTCGAGATCGAGCCCGGCGCCCGCCGAACCGGCCGACGACCCGCGCGCGTACCAGTCCGAGATCACGAAGCCCTCGAAGCCCCACTCGCCGCGCAGGACGTCGGCAAGAAGCCACTCGTGCTCCGCGCAGTAGGTGCCGTTGAGCCGGTTGTACGCGGTCATGATCCCGAGCGAACCGCCCTCGCGCACGGCGAGCTCGAACGGGAGGAGTGTGATCTCGCGCAGCGTGCGCTCGTCGATCACGGAGTTCATCGTCATGCGCTCGAACTCCGCGTCGTTCCCCGCGAAATGCTTCACGGTGGTGGCGACACCCTGCGACTGCACTCCGCGCACGAACGCGGCGGCCGTCTTGCCGGAGAGGAGCGGGTCTTCGGAGTAGCACTCGAAGTTGCGGCCCGCGAGAGGCGAGCGGTGGATGTTGACCGTCGGGCCGAGCAATACCCGGCACGCCTTCGTGCGCGCTTCGGCGCCGATCGCCTCGCCGATGCGTTCGACCAGCCCGACATTCCACGTTGCGCCGAGCGCCGAGCCGCACGGCGCGCAGAACGCGCTCACGCCCTCACCGCCTTCGCCCGGGAGGCCGGGGCCGCGCGCGCCGTTGGGCCCGTCGGTCACGAAGACCTTCGGGATACCGAGCCGAACGACTGCGACGGTGGACCACAGGTCGTCGCCGGCCAGCAGCGCGGCCTTCTCGTCGAGGGTCAGGGCTGCGACGAGGGCAGGAATGTCACGGGACATGCCGCCCAGTATTGGCGGGTCGGGTACCGCGGCGAAAGACGAGAATGCCGAGATGAGCACCGACGAGTCGCTGGTCCTCCCTTCCTACGTCGATTGGCCGCTCTTCCCCTTCGAGGGCGAGCTGCGGGTCAAGCCGCCGACCCAGCTCGACGCCGATCGCGTGCGCAGCGGCGAGCCTGGTGGACCACCTTGTGGCTCATGTCCGGCGGACGACGACGCCTTCATCTGGGTCGACGACCGGTGGCGCCTGTTCGCCCGGGAGGAGCCGCCCTCGGTACCAGTGCTCGTGATCCTCGAGACGAGGGCGCACGTCGACCTGGACGGGCTCGACGGTGAGCTCGCAGCCGAGCTGGGCCCGATGATGATGCGGCTCGACCGAGCGATCCGTGCGGTCGGCAACGTCGGTCGGGTGCACGTGCACCGCTGGGGAGACGGGGCCGAGCACTTCCACATCTGGTTCTACGGCCGGCCGGTCGGCTCCATGAACATGCTCGGTTTCGGGATGCCCCTGTGGGAGCCGATCCTGCCGCGGATTACCGAGCCCGAGTGGCGCGCCAACCTGGTGACCGTCGCGCAGGCTCTCGCCACCGACGGGGGACGCGCGGTCGTCGGCTAGCGCGCGTAGCGGTCGCGCAGTTCCTGCTTCCTGATCTTGCCCATCGGGTTGCGCGGGACCTCGTCGACGAGCTCGAGCTGCTCGGGGATCTTCTGGGTGGCGAGTCCCACCGAACGGCAGTGCTCGGCGATGTCGGCGAGGGTCAATCTGCCGACGCCCTCCTCGAGTTGGACGACGGCGCAGCATCGCTCGCCCGTCCTCGGGTCCGGCACACCGATGACGGCGACGTCGAGGATCTTGGGGTGCCCGTGGAGCACGTCCTCCACTTCCGTTGCCGAGATGTTCTCGGCGTTGCGGATGACGACGTCTTTCAGGCGACCGGTGATCTTCACGTGGCCCGACGGGAGCACCATGCCGAGGTCGCCGGTGCGGAAGAAGCCCTGGTCGTCGAAGGCGTCCTTCATGAGGTCGGAATTCGCGTAGCCGCAGAAGAGCTGTGGCCCGTTCAGGCACAGCTCCCCGGCTTCGCCCGACCCGCACTCGCTGCCGTCGGGGCGAATCACCCGGATCTGCGCTCCGGGTGACGGTCGTCCCTCCGTGGTGCTCAGCTGCTCGTCGGTATCGTCCAGCGACGGCGCGGTTGCGATGGGGAACTCGGTGAGTCCCCAGCTCGAGCAGACCCCGCGTCCGCCCAGCACCTCCTGGACCTCTCGATGCAGCTCGGGCGAGTTGGGCGCGCCGCCGCCGCTGCAAGTACGCAGGCGCGGGAACAGCCGCTCCGGGCCGTGCTTGCGCTGCGCGGCCATGTACGCGTGGAAGAACGGGATCGCGCTCCCGAGGAGAGTCGCGCCGTGCTCGGCCATCACGAGCGGGCTGCGCTCGGGGTCGAAGACGTCGATCGTCACGATGCGGAAGCCGGTGAGCAGCGACGCGGTGACGATCGCCATGCCGCCGATGTGCGCCATCGGGAACGCAACGGGAAGGACGTCGTCGGGTGTGGTCGAGTAGCCCGCGACGAACCCGTACGAGCCCGCCATCACCGACGCGTCGGTGTGCCACACGCCCTTCGGGTCGGCGGTGGATCCCGACGTGTGGTACAGCCACCGTGCCGGCAGCGACACGGCGTCCGGATACGACGGCGGGGGTGGCAGTGTCGACGGGTCGCCCCTCGGCAACTCATGGTCGGAGTCGAGGATCTCGAAGCCGTGCGATTCGGCGATCGTTTCGAGCATCGCCCGATGATCGAAGCCCCGGAACGTGGCGGGTGCGATGACGAGGTCGGGCTTCGCCTCACCGGTGATGTAGGTGACCTCGCGCTCGCGCATGATCGGGATGATCGGGTTCTGCACCGCGTCGAGGCGCCCGAGTGCGGCCATGAGCACCACCGCCCCGATCGTGGTAGGTATCTGCCAGCTCACGACCGATCCCGACGTGATCCCGCGCGCAAACAGCGCAGCCGCGACGCCAACCGCTGTGTCCCGGTACTCGCCGAACGTCATCGAACGGCCGAGGTCGTCCTCGAGCATCACCGCGTCGGGTGTGCGCGCGGCACGCTGCTCGACGACGCCCCACAGCGTGACGGGGTGTTCGGGGATCGCTTCCTGCATCAGCTCAAGAGGTCTTGTCGAGCTGTGCGGCGACGCGGTCACGCGCGTTCGGGAGTTGCAGCAGCCGCGAGAACTCCTGGCCTTCGAGCTCACGGGCGCGCAGGATCCCCTCGCGCTCGGCGTCGAGCACGAGCCGCTTCGTGGCCATCAGCGACGGCAGCGGGTGCTCCGCGATGCGAGACGCCAGCTCCACCGCCTCGGCGACGAGGCGGTCGGCCGGACACACCTTCACCGCGAGGCCGCACGCGACGGCCTCCTCGGGTTGGATCCAGTCCGAGGTGAACAGCGCGAGCGCAGCGCGCTGTCGGCCCGCTCGACGAGGAAGGAGATAGCTGCTCGCGGCTTCCGGCGCGACACCCATCCGCGTGAACGGCGCGCGCAGCCGCGCGTTCTCCGACACGAGCACGAGGTCGCAGTGCAGCAGCATCGTGAACCCGATGCCGACGGCCGCGCCGTTCACCGCGGCGATCACCGGCTTGGGGAAGGACGAGAGCGCGTTGACGAAGGCATCGAAGCCGCGGCTCATCGAACTCGCCTCCGCCGGACGCTGCGGCGTCGCGGCCAGCTGTCCCTCCTCGGGTATTACGGCCGTCATCTCCGTGATGTCGACGCCGCCGCTGAACACACGCCCTGCGCCGGTGAACACCACCACACTCACCGACTCGTCGGCCTCTGCTTCTCTGAGCGCGACCGCGGCGGCGTGGTACAGCCGTTCGTTGAACGCGTTCGCCTTGTCCGGGCGATTCAACGTGAGCACGCGCACGAGCTCGATGTTCTCGATCAGGAGCAGGTCAGGAGTGTCGGGCACGGCGGGAATTTACCGGGGGAAGAAGTCGTCGGCCCAGGCCACTTTCTGGTGTGCGAGCTCGCTGTCTCCCCAGCTCGGGAGCACGACGGCGTGCAGGCTGGCGAGCCCTCCGCACACGATCACCACGAACTGGTCGGGGCGCTCGTTGAGAAACACACGACCGGTCTCGTCGATGCGACCTTTCTGCTCGAGCACGGCGCGGTTCGGCTCGGGCCAGAGGTCGATCGGCTGCCACGCGTGCTCGAAGAGGTAGGTCTGGAGGTCTTCGATGTTCGGGAAGGCCCGGGCGAAGCGCTGGGCCCACTCGGGGTTCACCGCGATCACCGTCTGCCCGTTGCCGGCGGTGGGCGTGAGGAACTTGTTCGACAGCGGGAACGCCGCGCTCTTCGCGACGAGACGGAGGAGGTCGCGCGGGTCGTCGTTGTTGATGTCGGCGATCGCGTGGGTTCCCTTTGCTGCGTGCACCGTGACGACGTCGTCGTCGCGCGAGTAGCCCCACTGCTCCGCGAGTGACGGCCACGGCGACTGCTCGTCCCATTCGCCGAAGCACACGCCGAGCCGCCCCGGCTGCCCGAACACGCTCTTCGACGTCGCGCCGGGCGTCGGACCGACCGTCTGCCCGCCGATGTTGCGCAGACACAGCGACACCGCGCGCCCGATCGTCATCGAGCCGCGTCCGGCGGCGCCGCCCATGCAGCCGTTCTGGTAGTCGATGCCCACCCGGTCGCGCGACGGTCCGTTGACGATGAGGTACGGGAACACACTCGACGTGGTGGTGGTGATCCCCTCGAGGTTGAACGGCGGCTCGCACATGGCCTCGAGCGCAGCGATCACGTAGGGCATCCCCCAGGCTTCACAACCGGCCATGGCAGCGTTGACCGCGGCGAGCTCCACCGTCGCCTCGCGGTTCATCGGCGGGAGGATCCCGATGACGTCGTCGGTGTGGAACGGTGTGGACGCGAGGATGCCGCGCACGCGACGTTCCGTAGGCGGGAGGAGCGGCAGGCCGTCGCCCCATCCGGCTTCCAACGAGAGCTCGTAGAGCGCGACGGGGTCTTCGTCGATCCTGATCCGGTCACTGACCAACGGGTCGATCAGGCACCCCGAGGGTCCGCAGGAGTCTTGGGTACGCGTCTGCAGCAATCTGGCGCACTTCCTCGTCGGGACGACCTTCGAGAGGGTAGGGCAGCACGAGCACGCGCAGGCTCGGGTGACCGTTGTGCGCGGCCATCCGGTGCGCGAACGCCTCGAACTCCTCGGTGACGACGACGACCGCCGGCTTCTCGAGCCGCTCCACGGCCATGGTGTCGTGGACACTCCACGACGTGCACGATCCTCAGTTGCCGAGGCCGACGACGCCGCAGTCCACGAGGCGCGACCACTCCTCGACATCCGAGCGGGTCTGCTCACCCTGTGGACCGGCGCGATCGCCTGCCCAGAGCACGCGCACGACGGCACCGTCGCGCCGCAACAGGTCTTCCCAGACCTCGATGACGGAGAAATAGGAGCGCCAGGAGCGATCGGTACGGAGGCCGACGGCCACTCCGTCGAGCGGACGATCGAGGGACCAGGTCTCGGACGTGTCGCCACCCGCGTCGGGCGCGGTCGGGGCGAGGATCTCGACCTGGCGCGCTTCGTCCATCAGTCCGGGATTCCACTCATTCCGGGGCCGCCGTCGACGCTGAACGTCTGACCGCTGACGTACGACGCGGCGTCACTCACCAGGAACAGCATCGCATAGGCGACCTCGACCGGCGCGCCGGTGCGTCCGAGTGGGATGCCCTGCACCATCGCCTGTTGGTCGAGACGCGCGACCTCCCACGCGTCGAGCGCCCGCTCCGACGCGACGAGGCCGACCGCCACGCAGTTCGCCCGGATGCCGTAGCGACCCCACTCGGCGGCGGTGACCCTCGTGAACATCTGGAGACCTGCCTTGGCTGACGCGTAATGCGCGCCACCCTTCACGCCGGTGACTCCAGCTCCCGACGACACGTTGACGATCGCGCCCGATCGTTGCGCGATCATCTGCCGACCGGCTTCGCGCGTGCAGAGGTACGCGCCCCGCAGGTTGAGACCGACGGCGCTGTCGAACGCCCTCGTGGGGAGATCCTCGAGGCGACCGAGGCGCGTACCCCCGGCGTTGTTGACGAGGATGTCGACCTTCCCGAGCTCCTCGATCGTGCGCTCGACGAGCCGCACGACCTGGTCCTCCTCCTTGACATCCGTCGGGACGGGAACGCACCGCCGCCCGGTGGTGCTCTCGACCTCGGCGGCCACGCGCTCGAGCTCGGCGACGGTGCGGCTGGCGACGACGACCTCTGC
This sequence comes from Acidimicrobiia bacterium, assembly GCA_040880805.1. Classification (NCBI taxonomy): domain Bacteria; kingdom Bacillati; phylum Actinomycetota; class Acidimicrobiia; species Acidimicrobiia bacterium. Next base: position 27,630 of record JBBDHW010000037.1, read on the forward strand.
CCCGTGCTCGGCGAAGAGGCGCGCGGTGGCGGCACCGATTCCGGTTCCACCGCCGGTGACGATCGCCACGCGATCGGTGAGGCTGAACTGCTCCAGGGACATCTCGGTTCGTACCGTATACGCTCCGCGTCGATGACGGATCCTCTGAAGCTCGCGCGCGACCTCGTGCCGCTCGTCGAACAGGAAGCCACCAACTCGGAACAGATCGCGACGATGCCCGATGTGGTGGTGAACGCGTTCCGCGACGCAGGGCTCTTCGCGCTCCAGGTTCCGCGCTCGCTGGGAGGCTTCGAGGCTGACATCGAGACCACCCTCGCGGTCTACGAGATCGTGTGCCGGGCCGACGCGTCGACCGGTTGGTCGCTGCTCGCCAACGCGTCGACGTCAGCGTTCGCGACCACGTACACGAGCGACGATGCAGTCGCCGCCATGTTCGCCGACGGCGCCATGCCAATTCACGCCGGGCAGTTCGCGCCGCGCGGCACCGCGGTCAAGGTCGACGGCGCGTATCGGGTCAGCGGCAGCTACAGCTTCGGCAGCGGGAGCGCGCACGCCGAGTGGATCGGCGGCGGCACCCTCGAGCTCGTCGACGGTGCACCGCGCATGATCACCCCCGAGCGACCGGCGATCCGCGTGTTCTTCGTGCCGCGTGATCACATCGAGTTCGCGGGCAACTGGGACGTCATGGGGCTGGTCGGCACCGGGAGCTTCGACTACGTCGTGCCGGAACAGCTGGTGGATGCCGGGTTCACGTTCGACATGATGAACGACCTCCCGCTACGCGGAGGTCCGATGTACCGCATCGGTGTGCTCGGGCTCGCGGCGATCGGGCACGCAGGGTTTGCGCTCGGGGTCGGTCGCCGCGCGCTCGACGAGATCGCGATCCTCGCGCAGGACAAGCAGCGACTCGGCCAGAGCACGGTGCTCGCCGACCAGGAGCGGTTCCAGTACGAGCTCGGGCGTAACGACGCCGCCATGCGCGCATCGCGTGCCCTCGTGTTCGACGCCTTCGGTGCCGCACAGGTGAAACTCGACGCCGGCGACACGTACGACATGGTGAGCCTGATCCCATTGCGTCAAGCCACGACCTGGGCCACCGACGCGGCGGAGGAGGCGGTTCGCTTCGCCTACCTGGCTTCCGGGAGCGACGGGCTGCGCAACCCGAGCGTGATCGGCCGCTACTTCCGCGACATCCACGCCGCGACGCAACACGTCGTCGTCGACGACTCGACGCTCACGCAGGCGGGCCGCGCGCTCCTGGGCCGCTGAGGAGGATCATGCCGGAACTTGCCGATGTCGTTGCGCCCGAACACACCGCGATCATCACCCAGGAATGCCAGCGCGGCGTGATCGGTGACCGCAGTGTGCTCCCTCAGCTCGCGGAGATGGCGCGAGATACGGGAATGATCGACAACGTGGCGCGTCTGGTGGACGCCGGGCGGCGAGCCGGTGTCGAGATCGTCCACCACGTGGCGACGAAGCGACCCGACATGAAGGGTGCCAACCACAACGCCCGGCTCTTCCGCGCGATGGTGCGGCCCGGTCGTCTCCAACTCACCGGGAGCGAGATGGTGGAGATCGTGCCGCCCATCAGTGTCTCCGACTCCGACATCATGTCCTCGCGACTGCACGGCCTCGGCCCGCTCGCGGGTACCGATGTCGACTCGATCCTCCGCAACCTCGGAGTCACCACGCTGATAATCGTCGGCGTGTCTTCCAACGTCGCCATCCCGAACGCGGTCTTCGACGCGGTGAACCTGGCCTATGAAGTGGTGCTCCCTCGCGACGCGATCGCCGGGTTTCCCGCCGAATACACCGACACCATCGTCGACAACTCCCTCTCGCTCGTCGCGACGATCACGACGACCGACGACCTCGTCGCCTGCTGGGTTCCGAGCTGACGTCGATCCACGCCCAGGCCACGCCGATCGCGCTGAGAGTGATCAGCACGAACTGGACTACCACGAGCGTCGTGATCTCCCAGTCGGTGAAGTAGAGATGGAGCGGCAGCGTGAGCACGAAGAACGCGAGCCACTTCAAGCGACCCGAGAGCTGGTGTTTCCGCCACTCTTTCCACCCGCCCCAGCGCGTGAAGCGCTCGGCCGCGCGCTCGAATGGATCGTCGACTTGGTCGGACATCACGCGGCACCTCCCCCCGTGTCTGCGATGTTCTCGATGTCGGAAGCCGTTCGCTCCAATATCTCGCTGACCTTCTTCGGATCGATCTGTCCTGTGGTCGCGCGTAGCCGTACCACGAAGCGGTCGAGTGCGTGTTCGAGCAACGCATCGCGCCGGACCCGCACTCCTGTGCGCAGCTCGAGACCGGCGAGTTGCTCACCGCGGGCTCGAAGGGCGTCACGCCCGAGTTCGGTGAGCTGGACGACCTGGCCGTTGCGCGGGCCGTGTGGGGTACCCGTGATCAGCCGCTCGTGCTGGAGCGCGCGGATGGCGGGGTAGACACTTCCCGTCGACGGCTCGTACGCTTCGCCGAAGAGGAGGTCGAGCTCGCCGAGGAGCCGGTAGCCCGTCATCGGCTCTCGTTCGAGCAGGGCGAGGACCACCAGGGGCAGCTCGCCGTGCCGGAAGAACCACTTGGCCATATTTTCCGCCGCTGTTCCCGCCGTCCCGCACCGTACGAAGTTCATGCGAAGAGTACTGCGAAGATCCTGCGAAGTCAAGCCCGGGGGAAGATGTCGGCCGTGAGCGACGACACCGATGCCGTGTTGAACCAGCTCAACCTGGTGGTCAGCGACATGGACGCAGCGGTCGCGTTCTACCGGCAACTGGGGCTCGAGGTTCCGGACGGGGGCGCTGACGACGGCATCCGCCATGTCGAGATCGAGATCCCCGGTGGCATCCACCTCGACCTCGACAACGAGACGCTCGCTCGCGTCTACAACGCGGCGTGGCGACGACCAGAGGGCGGGAGCCGCGCGCTCCTCGGTTTCGGCGTGTCGTCGCGCGCGGCCGTCGACGACAAGTACGCCGAGCTCACCGGCGCGGGCCACCGCGGCGTGCAGCCTCCCTATGACGCGTTCTGGGGTGCTCGCTACGCGATCGTGGCCGACCCGGACGGGAATGAAGTCGGGCTGATGAGCCCGCATGACGACGACATGCGGTCGTTTCCGCCGTCGAACTCACCGGAGGCATCATGACTGTGGCGGATCTCCTTTCGAGCGTGCTCGGATCGAACGTCCCGGTTGCGTTCCGCGCCTACGACGGGAGCAGCTTCGGGCCCGCTGACGCGCGGACGAGCGTGGTGGTTCGTTCGCCGGACGCGTTGCGCCGGATCGTCACCGCGCCCGACGAGCTCGGCTTCGGTCGCGCGTACGTGGCCGGCGACATCGCGATCGACGGTGACATCTTCGACGTCATCGCGATGTTGAAAAACTTCCAGAACGTAAGGGTGGGGCCGCAGCAGATCGTGTCGGCGGTGAAGATCCTGGGGGTTCGCAACCTCAAGCCGCTCCCTCCGCCGCCGGAGGAAGCGCGCCTGCGCGGCCGTCGCCACTCGAAGGAGCGCGACGCGGCAGCGATTTCTTACCACTACGACGTCTCGAACGACTTCTACCGGATCGTGCTCGGGCCGTCGATGACGTACTCGTGTGCGGTGTGGACCGACGCGACGGCCACGTTGGAAGACGCGCAGGCGAACAAGCACGAGCTCGTGGCGAACAAGCTCGACCTGCAGCCCGGCATGCGGCTGCTCGACATCGGATGCGGGTGGGGCGGGATGGTGCTACACGCCGCGCAGCACCACGGCGTGCGCGCCGTCGGCGTCACGCTCTCGCGGCGGCAAGCCGAGGCCGCGCAGAAGCGGGTGAGCGACCTGGGCCTCGCCGACCTCGTCGAAGTCCGCTACGGCGACTACCGCGACATCAGGGACGGGCCCTACGACGCGATCAGCTCGATCGGGATGTTCGAGCACGTCGGTCTCTCGCAACTCGCGGAGTACTTCGAGCGCTGCCACCGTCTGCTCGCGCCGGGCGGCCGTTTGCTCAACCACGGGATCAGCCGCCCGTGGCACATGCCGAAGCAACATCACGGTCGGTTCGCGCGTCGCACCTTGGCCAGAGACTTCACCACGCGGTACGTGTTCCCCGACGGCGAGCTCCACGAAGTCGGCGTCGTCGTCTCGGCGATCCAGGCCGCCGGCTTCGAGGTGCGACACCTCGAGAGCCTGCGAGAGCACTACGCCCTCACGTTGCGATGCTGGGTGCGCAACCTCCAGGCCGAGTGGGACACCGCGGTCAGCGAAGCCGGTGCCGGGCGTGCGCGGGTGTGGCTGCTCTACATGTCGGCCGCCGCCGTCGGGTTCGAGGCGGACGAGAACGAGGTCCACCAGATCCTCGCCACGAAGACCGACCACGGGCAGAGCGGCATGCCCTTGCAACGCGACTTCAACGCCGGTCTCCGCTGACCCGCGCCACGACGCGCGCGAACCCGAGAGTCCGTCCCGACTCAGTGAGGAGCAGATCGGCGTCGCCCGCCTCGCGCACCTCGGTGCCCTTCCATGCCGCCCCCACCTCGCACCACCGGTACCAGAGGTCCCATCCGGCCGGATGCGTGTCCGCGCGTTCGACCTCGACGACGCCGCTCATCTCCCAGTGCCTCTTCCACCAGCCGGCGCTGCGGAAGGTGAAGAAGTCGCCGCCGGTCGAGCCCATGATCGAAGTAGTGGAAGGCGTCGACGCTCACGATCGCGTCGAAGTAGCCAGCCGCATAGGGAAGTGTGTGGGCCTCCACCGAGATGGGCAACACACGGTCGGCGACGTCAGTCTCGGCGATGCGTCGCGCGTTGTCGTCGGGCGAGATCCACAGGTCGCTCGCCCACACCTGCACACCGAACTCGCGTGCGAGGAAGATGGACGAGATCGCGGTGCCGCACCCGAGGTCGAGCACGCGCATGCCGGGTTGTAGATCGAGCACCTGCGTGAGCCACTCCGTGAGCCACACCACATTCGGCCCCATGTGGTTGAGGAACACCCACTTCGGGTCGTACGCGGAGGTGCGGGGGTAATCGGGATGCACGGAGAGCTCTGTGAAGCGGGCCGGGTCTGCCGGTCCGTCGCCCGGCGGTCGGAGGAACTGCGTCCACGAGTACGAAGGGTGCGCTGGCAGGGCAGGAGTCATACGTAGGCGGCCAGGGTTGCTTCAAGGCGCGCGACGCTGTCGGCGAGGCCGCCGGGCCGCGAGCGGCGGAGCCACACCTCACGTTGCCGGTCGATCGCTTCGGCGAGGTCGACGCGGAGCCGGTCGGTGTCGAGTGCCGGGCCGTCGACGGACGCGAGTAGCCGCCACGCGCCGTGCCGCGCGAGCCGTGCCGCTTGCGCGAGCTCGTCGCGCACCAGGTCGCCGTCGACGCAGGCGGGCGTTGCCCTCTCGATCTCCTGCACGCAGCCGTCGATGCGCGCGATCACGTCCTCGATGCTGTCGACGGACGGCTCGCCGGTGGCGAAGCTGAACCCCGCCGGGACCAGCGCCCCTTGGAGCGGGCTGCCGTTGAACGAACGGCGGCCAGTGCGGTTCCACTGGCGGCCGAGCTCGACAACCGCGGCGCCGAGGCGAGCGCTCGGGTCGTCGAACACGAAGTGATCGAGCACCTCGGCGAGGTCCACGTCGTGGTTGGCGTCGGCGCACCACGCGACTGCTCCGCCGTACGCGATCGGACCGAAGCTCACCGACGGCGGCTGGAGATGCCCGTTGTCGCCCCAGTCAGTAATCAGGTAGCCACCGGCGTCGCGTTCGCGTCCGGTGCGCGCGGCGTCGAGGAGGTTGGCCTGCGCGTTGTCGACGCGACCGATCAACGAGTCCCAGGCCGACGTGCCGGGCGCGACCCAGAACGGCACGCCCGCGTCGGCGAGCGGCCGAGTGTTGACGTCGAAGCCGAGCGCAGCTTCGAGGTCCACACCGAGCTGATCGAGCAGGGTGCGGATCGCCGGGTCCAGGTGCTGGGCGGCATCGTCGAGTGCCCGCGGCGCCTCGTAGGTCCAGCAGACGGGGACCGAGCCGTCGGGGAGGTCGCGCGCGAGCGCGGGATCCTTGCGCACGATGTCGGCCCAGTAGTGGACCCTGTGCCCGTCGTCGACCAGCGGCCGGATGATGCGCACCAGGTGGTCGATGTACACGCGTTCCTTGCCGACGCGCGCGACGAGCTCCTTGCTCCTGCCGTGCCCGAGGTCGAAGGTTTCGTCGCAGTTCACGTTGACGCGTCGCGACCGGAAGTTGGGGAGCAGCTCGGCGAACAGCGTCTGCGCGAACTCGGCGTTCTCGGGAGTGGGTGCGAGCACCGTTGGTCGCATGGGGTATCCGGGGATCGGTTCGAAGCCGTCGGGCGCCTCGGCCCGGTTCCGGTACCGCTCGTGCGCGAGCCAGCGTCCCATGTGGCCGAAGCAGTTCTGGTTCGCGACGAGGTCGATGCCGGCAGCCGTGCACGTGTCGTCGAGCCAGCGCACGTCGTCGGCCGTCATTGGCGACGCGTCGCGCCACACCACTTCGTGCTCGGCGTACGCGAACGTGTGCTCGGTATAGAGCTCGAAGTGGTTGATGCGGGCGAGCGCGCAGAGATCGACGAGCCGCGCGAGCGTATCGCGTGTCGGTACGCGGTCGCGGCTCACGTCGAGCATGTAACCGCGGACTGGGAAGTCGGGCCAGTCGCGGATGCTGAGGCCGGGGAGCCGGAACGGGTGATCGGCGACGAGCTGGTCGAGCGTGGCGCGCGCGTAGCGCAGCCCGCGGTCGTCGCGGTGCGCGATGGTGACGCCGGTGGGGTCGATGTCGAGCGTGTAGCCCTCGGGTGGCACCGACGCGTCGACCCGCGCGCGTACCTCGAAACCAGGGGCGGGTCCGTCACCGTTCTCGAGGAGCAGGCGTGGTCGTGGGAATAGCATTGGGGCGAACCTACTTCGGAGAAGGAGCACTTCCGTGACTGATGCCGTCATCGTCGCCGCCGCCCGCACGCCGATCGGGCGCGCCCGCAAGGGGTCACTCGTCGACGTCGACGCGTTCGAGCTTGCCAGGATCGTGGTGGGCGCCGCGGTCGAGCGGTCGGGAATCGCGACGAGCGACATCGACGACATCGTCGTGGCCGAGTCGCTCCAGGGCGGCGGGGTCATCGCGCGCAACGTCGCGGTCCAGTTGGGCCTCACCTCGGTGCCGGGCCTGGCCGACAACCGGCATTGCGCGGCCGGGCTGAGCGCAGTGCAGATCGCGTCGGCAGGGATTCGTGCCGGCATGGACCACGTCGTGGTGGCGGGTGGTACCGAGAGCCTGAGCACCTCACCGCAAACGCTGAAGCGATTTGGCCCGGGCGCCGAGCCGCTTCCGTGGATGTCGCCGAGCCACCCCGACACCCCTGACGCACCCACGTGGGACATGTCGATCACGGTTGGCGAGAACACGGCCCGCGAGATGGGACTCACGCGTCAGGACGTCGACGCGTGGGCGCTGTACAGCACCGAGAACGCGCTCCGATCCATCGACGGAGGCGCATTCGAGGCCGAGATCGTGCCGGTGCCGGTCACGGATCCCGACGGCACGCAACGGATGTTCGCGGTCGACGAGCACCCGCGGCGCGGCTCGTCGATGGACACGCTCGGCGCGCTGCCGGTGCTGCACCCCGAGATCGAGGGCGCCACCGTCACCGCGGGGAATGCGGCCGGGCTCAACGACGGCGCGGCCGCGGTCGTCGTCACTTCCGGCGAGTTCGCGCGTTCGCACGGGCTCAGTCCGATGGCCCGTGTGCTGTCGTGGGCGTCGATCGGTCTCGAACCCGCGCGCACCGGCCTCGGGCCCACGCTCGCGATCCCGAAGGCACTCGACCGCATCGGCATGTCGATCGACGACATCGAGCTGTGGGAGATCAACGAGGCGTTCTGCTCGGTGCCGGTTGCGGCGGTGCGCAAGCTCGGCATCGTGCAGGAGATCGTGAACGTGAACGGCAGCGGCGCCAGCCTCGGTCACCCCATTGCGTGCACCGGCGCGCGCATGGTGGTCACGATGATCAACGAGCTCCACCGACGCGGGAAGACACGCGGGTGCGTGTCGATGTGCGCCGGCGGCGGCATGGGATCCGCCCTCATCCTCGAAGCCCTCTAACCCCCAACGAACTTGCGTCGTTCAGGGTCGTAGAGCGCCCACGAACGACGCAGGTTCGTTGTGAACTAGTGGGGGACGGTGGGGTTGAGGCCTTGGCCGAAGCGGTCGGCGCGTTCGTGGAGACGCTGGGCGTTGGCCTCGTTGCCGTTCATCTGGATGCAGTAGACGCCGGTCTTGATCTGCTCGAGCACGTCGCGGCCGAGCTCGTTGAGGTCCTGCAGCGGTAGCTCCCGCCCCGCTTTCTTCGCCTGCTCCATCAAGCCTTCGATTGTCTGCGGCGTCGTGGGGCGCGGCTTCTCACGGCTCAGTTCCGGCGGCCGGTTGCGCTCCGACGTCCAGAGCCCGGTCCTGAGCAACCCGTGGCCACCCGGCAGGAACAGCGACGCCTGCAAGTTGGTTTCCTGTGCTTCGAGCTGCGCGGCCAGGCACTCGGTCATGACCGCGACCGACGCCTTGCTCGCCGCGTAGATCGACGCCATCGGCATCGGCGCGATCGCACCGTCACCCGACGACGTGTTGATGATGTAGCCGGGTTCCCCGCCTTCGAGCATGCGCGGCACGAACGACTGGATTCCGTACGCGACTCCGAACACGTTCACCGTGAACGTCCACGCCCAGTCGTTGGGTGTGGTGTCCCAGATGTTCGCGCCGGGTGCTCCGATACCGGCGTTGTTGAACAGCACGTGGCACACGCCGTGCTTCTGGTAGACGGCCTCGGCGAGCGCCTCGACCGAGTCGGGCTTCGACACGTCGGTCTGCACGCCCGACACCTCGCCCAAGCTCGACAGTTCCTCGACGGTCTTGTCGATCGCGCCCTTCTCGACGTCGGCGATGACGACCAAGGCGGCGTCCTTCAACAGCTCTGCGCAGATCCCCTTGCCGATCCCGGACGCGCCGCCGGTGACAACCGCGACCTTGCCCTTGAAGTCGGTGATCGTGCTCGCCATCAGACTGTCTCCACTCTGTCTTCGAGCTCGCCGCCGTGGATGTCGTCGACCGTGGGGCCGATCCGCTCCACGAGAGGCTCGAGTGCCAACGGGTCGAAGCCGTAGCAGTCGACTGCGTTGAGGCCCAGGATCTTGCGGGTCTCGTCGACGGGCACGTCGTGGAAGCGCATGCGCAGCCACTCCCGCGTGTGCGGCCATGTGCCCTCCGGGTGCGGGAAGTCGTTTCCCCACATGAGGTTTCCGATCCCGATCCCGTGCCGGCGGTCCACCTCCATCTGGTGCATCGTCGACGCGCCGAGCCAGCAGTTTCGGTCGATGTAGTCGCCGGGCTTCATCGACAGCCCGCCGCGGAACACATCGACCCCGAACTTCCGCGTGTTGTGGTCGCCGATCCACTTGGCGTCCATGCGAGTACGCAGGTCGGGAACCCACGCCGCGCCGTTCTCCGCGATGCAGTAGTGCAACGTGGGGAAGCGCTCGAACACACCGCCGAGGATGAGCACGTGCATCGGGCGCGCCGCCCACCATCCCGCTTCGGCGGCGTAGATGGCCATCGTGCTCGGGCCGAAGCTGATGTCGGTGGGCCCCGCACCCGAGTGCGTGTGCAGCACCAGGTTGTGCTCCACGCACGCCGCCCAGATCGGGTCGTACACCGGGTCGTTGTACGACGGCTGGCTCATCCAGCGAGTGGGGATCATGACTCCACGGAGCCCGTGGTTTGCCGCCCACGCGATCTCCTCGAGCGCGGCCTCCTGGTTGTGCAGGATCGGCACGAGCGCGACGCCCACGCGGCGATCGGGGCTGTCAGAGCACAGCTCGGCGAGCCACCGGTTGTGGGCTTTGGCGCCCTCCATCACGAGCACGGGGTCGCTGTCGCCGGACGAGCCGAGCCCGGCACCGAACGGCGTGCCCGACACGCCACCGACCCCCGCCGCGTCGGCGTCGGGAAAGATCACCTCGCACGCGACGCCGTCACCGTCGAGCTCCTTGTCGCGGATGTTGGCGTCCCACGAGCCGCGCATGCCACCGTGTTCCTCGATCTCCTCGCGCCATTCGGCGACCCACTTCTCGCGGTCCTCGGACGGTGCCATCCGCGCCGCGCTGAAGCTCGACGCCGCCGCGATCCACTCGTCGTAGGTGTCGCGGAACTTCGGGTCGACGTACTCGCGGTACTGCTCGGCGGGCAGGCCCGCGTGACAGTCGGACGAGATGACGAGGTACTTGTCGCTCATGTGAAACCCCGCTGCTGGTACTGGGCTAGTTGTACTGGGCTAGTTGTACTGGGCTACTTGTACTGGATGGCGACGCGACGCGCGAAGTCGTCGGGATCGCCGACCGCGCCGTGGAAGTTGTAGGTGTTCGCCGCGGAACGCACGCTCCAGAAGATCGACACCGTCTCGAGGATCGGCAGGTCGACCACCGGGCACCCGGGCAGATCGCGCAGCTCGAGCTTGCCGTCGACGCGCTCGCGCGACTCGTGCGTGCGCACCTGGTCGAGCGTCACGAGGAACGGCCCCGCGTCGAGGCCGTTGCCCACCGCGGCGGGCAGGAACTTGAACCAGAACTGCGTGTTCTCGTACGGCTCGGGCGTCGGCAGCTTCTCGGCGACATCGCCGATGATCTCGACGAACGTGACGCCCTGGCGGGTGATGCTGCCGCGCACGTGATCACCCTCACGGCTGAGCTCGATGTCGGCCAGCTTCTTGGGCTCGCCGAACTTCTCGCGGCTGATCGCCAGCGCGGGCTCGAGGTCGATCGGGATGAGCAACGGGTACTCGCCCCTCAGGCCGTTCCACATCGCGTCGACACCGAACCAACCGACGCGCTCGCGGTGGACGAAGTCGCCGTGCTGAATGTGGATGTCGCAGATGCGAACGTGCACGTTCGGTTCCGGCGGCACCTCGAGCGGCTTCGGGAGCACCTCGGCGACGACCTCGGGATCCGTGAGGTAGGTGACCTCGAGGTTCGGGATCGCCGGGCCGGCGTGGGTACCGGTCTGGGCTGCGGGTGCGGGGTCCTCGACCCAGCGCGTCTTTCCCATGGAAATACCCCCCAAATGGGTGTCGAGTGAAATGGTTTTCCGAACGGTACTCGGGTGGGTTGGTGGCGGCAAGGAAGGGCTGCACGGCTCGACGGCCGCGCCGCCGTGTTGCAAGCTGTCGGCCCATGAGCCACCACCTCCTTCCGCCCACCGGCCAACTCACCGGCCCACTCGCCGGGCTCCGCGCCGTCGACTGCACGGTCGAACGAGGCGAGTTGTGCGGCCGCTACCTTGCCGACCTCGGCGCCGAAGTCGTGAAGGTCGAGCCGCCCGGTGGAACGCCTGCCCGGAAGCTGGCCCCAGTTCGGTCGGGTGTCTCGCTGGCGTGGGCGGTGCGCAACGCGGGGAAGCTGGGCGTGGTGCTCGACCTCGAGACGGAGGCCGACCGCGATCGGTTTCACTCGCTCCTCGATCACTCCGATGTGCTCCTCACGTCGGAGGTTGCGCTCGACGCGGGCATCGGAGCGACTGGCCTCGACACGCGCGAGCTTGCGGCCCGTCATCCGCACCTTGTCGTGATCGCGATCACCGCGTTCGGCCTCGAGGGTCCGTTCTCCGACTACGTCGCAACCGACGCCGTGCTCTCGGCAACCGGCGGGATCGCGTTCAAGGCCGGCGTTCCCACCGACACGCCGCTGTTCCCGCCCGGGCACCTCGTCGACGACCTCGTCTCGGTGACGGCGGCGTTCGCGGCGCTCTGCGCGCTCTACCAGCGCGAGCACACCGACGCGGGGCAGTTCGTGGAGCTCTCCGCGAACGAGGCCGTCGCGCTCGCGGCCGACTGGGCGCTTCCAAACGTGAGCGCGCGCGTGCTCGCCGGCGAGCCGCCCGCCGAAGTGCGCAACGGATCGGGACCCGTCTATCCCGTGTTCAAGTGCAAGGACGGCTACGTACGGCTCGTCGTGTTGAGCACGCGCCAATGGCGCGCCCTACGCGAATGGCTGGGCGAACCCGAGTATCTCCAGGATCCCGAGCTCGAGAGCTTCGTCGCCCGGCTCATGATCGCGGCGACCGTGATCAATCCGTTGCTCGAGGAGCACTTCGCGCAGTTCGGCATGGACGAAGCCGCGGCCGAGGCCCAGCGACGCGGCATCGTGTGCACGCCCGCGCTGACACCGAAGCGCGTGCTCGAGAACGAGCACCTTCGCTCACGCGCGACGTTCGCGCCGCTTTACGTCGGCAACGGTGTCACGGCACCCGTGTTCACAGGGTTCTACGAGCTCGACGGCGAGCGCGCGGGACCGCACGAGCCGCCGCCGGAGATCGGCCAGCACACCGAGCAGGTCTTCGGCAGTCTCGGCGAGGCGCGGCCTGCACCGTCGTCGATACCCGCTCCGGCTCCGCCGCTCGCCGGCGTGCGGGTCATGGACTTCGGGATCGGCGCCGTCGGCGTGGAGGTCGGACGCCGTCTCGCCGAGTACGGCGCCGAAGTGATCAAGATCGAGTCGCGCGCGTATCCCGATTTCATGCGTACGGTCACCGGCGGCGAGTTCTCGCCCTCGTTCGTGTCGTCGAGTCGTTCGAAGCTCGGCTTCGGTGCGAACGCGCAGACGCCCGAGGGACATGAGGTGCTGCTGCGCCTGGCCGAGCAGTCCGACGTCGTCGTCGAGAACAACTCCACCGGCACGATGGACAACCTCGGGCTCGGGTTCGGTGACCTCGTCGCCGTCAACCCGAACATCGTGATGGTGTCGAGCCAGCTCATGGGCTCGCACGGGACGTGGGCCGATTGGCGGGGGTACGGGCCCACCGGCCAAGGCCCGGGAGGGCTGCTGCACCTCTGGAACTACGCCAACCGTGACGACCCCGCGGGCTCGGCGTCGATCTACCCCGACCACTACGCCGGCTGTCTCGGCGCGGTCGGCGCGCTTGCGACGTTGGTCGGCCGCGCGCGCGGCACCAACGCGGGGACGCATGTCGAAATCGCGCAGGTGGAAGCGGTCGCGGGCTCGCTCGCCGACCTGCTCGCGGCAGAGGGCGTCGCGCCCGGATCCGTCGTGCCGTCGGGCAACCGCAGCGAACAGGGTGCGCCGTGGGGTCTGTACCCGTGCGCAGGCGAGGAGCAGTGGGTCGCGATCACCTGTCGCGACACCTCCGACTGGCGCGCGCTCCGGACCGCGATGGGCGAGCCCGACTGGGCCGGCGATCCGGCTTTCGACGACAACGACTCCCGCCTCGCGAACGCCGCGGTGCTCGACGAGAAGGTCGGCGAGTGGACGCGCACCGACACCAAGGATGCGATCGCGGAACGGTGCCAGCGCCACGGCGTGCCGGGTGCGCCGATGCTGACCGGCACCGACATGGGGAGTCATCCGCACTACGTGGCGCGCGAGTTCGCGATCCGCATCGACCAACAGGTCCTGGGCCCGATGGTGCTCGACGGCGCCGCGTTCCACGGCGCCCTCATGGTCGGCCCCGACGTCCGGGGTGCACCCGCGATCGGCGAGCACACACGACAGATCAGCACCGAGGTACTCGGCCTCGATGATGCCGAGATCGACAAGCTGTTGGCGACCGGCGCGCTCGAGACCACGCCGGCGGTCACACAGCCGGCGTCGTCCGACCTCTCGGACTGACCAATCAGACGGATTGGTCTGCCTGACCCAATCAGACCGATAGGGCGCGTTCGCAGAACGCGACGAGGTGGTCGATGTCGGCGCGGCTGGGTGTGGTGCGCGTCAGGATGCGCTGCTCCATGTACGCGTACGTGATGTCGTAGACCGCGCGTGCGTCTCGGTGCGGATCCCGGAGCTCGAGCTCGCCCGCGGCGGCGGCGGCTGCGAGCGCGTCCTCCAACTGCTGCAGCAGGACCGCCTCGGCCCGGGCCTTCTCGGCGGGAAACTGATCGGCGAGCCGGCCGATGTTCGCGACGAACGGGCGCGTTCGCGATGCCGCCTCGGGGTCGACCGCTTGCGCGACCACACCTTCGATCCACGCCCGCACGCGAGCGCGTGCGTTTGGCGCGGCTTCCATCCGGTGGGCGAGGTACTCGGCCTGACGGCGGAGGCCGTCGTCGAAGATCACGAGCATGAGCTCGTCTTTCGAGGCGAAGTGCCGGTAGAACGCAGGACTGGAGAGCCCGGCTTCGTCGAGGATGTCGCGGACGCGCGGGTCGATCGTCCCCGTGCGCTCGATCACTCGGTAGGTGGCTTCGACGATGCGTTCGGCGTCCCCGGCCGCCGCAACACTCACTCGGTTACCGTACTCTCGCCATGCGCCGCGACTTGCTGATCGGTGACATCTTTCGAACCGCGACGCGGGCGGCGCCGGGGCGGATCGCCGCCTGGCGCGGCGACGATTCGATCACGTTCGACGAGCTCGAGCGGCGCGGCAACCAGGTGGCGCATGCGCTCGCGGCACTCGGTATCGGGCATCGAGACACCGTCGTCGCGTGGAACGACACCACGCTCGACGTGCTCCCGCTGTTCGTCGCGCTGGCGAAGCTCGGCGCGGTGTTCGCCCCGATCAGCCCGTTGCTTTCGCCGGACGAGGCCGAGGTGATGATCGCGGCGGCGAGGCCGAAGGCGATCGCCGCCGACGCCGGGCGCGCGGCCGACGGTGCGGCCCTTGCGGCGCGTGTGAGCGCGCCCTTCGTCGAGCTCGCGGGCTTCGCCGCCGACGAGGACGATGCCGACGTCGACGAGCCCCTTCTACGCGAGACCGACCCGCACGTCGTCTTCTTCACCAGCGGGAGCACGGGGCGCCCGAAGGGCGCGGTGATCTCCAATCGAGTCAACGTGCTGCGCACACATCCGGGCGCGTTGTTGGAACCCCGAGGCGCGAAGGTCGCGCCGTTCCCACTGTTCCACATGGGCGCGTGGACGATGGCCCTCCAGCAATGGCAGGCGCGCGAGGCGATGGTCTTCACGACCACCGATCCGGCCGCGATCTGCGAGGCAATCGAACGCCACTACGCGACGCGGGTGCACTGCCTGCCGGGAATCTGGCGGCGCGTCCTCCAGTACCTCGACACGCCGGATGGTCGCGCGCGCGATCTGTCCTCGGTGTTGCTTGCCGACGCCGCGACTTCGGCGACCCCACTCGAGCTCCTCACCGCGATCGACCAGGCGTTGCCGAACGCGCGCGTGCGGGTCTTCTACGGGTCGACCGAAGCGGGCTTGGTCGCGTGGCTCCCGCCCGCCGACATGTACCGCAAGCCGGGGAGTGTCGGCGTGCCGGGAGTCCTCACCGCGGTCCGTGTCGATCCGGGCGGTGAGCTGTGCGTGAGCGGCCCGCTGCTGTTCGACGGCTACCTCGACGATCCGGAGGCGACCGCAGGTGCACTCGTCGACGGTTGGTACCACACCGGCGACGTCGTCGATGTCGACGACGACGGGTACATCTCCATCGTCGGCCGCGCGCGCGACGTGATCCGCACCGGCGGGGAGACGGTCGCTCCGCCCGAGGTCGAGGCGGTTTTGACGCAGTGCCCCGGTGTTGCCGACGTCGCGGTGATCGGACTCCCGGATCCGCAATGGGGCGAGGTGGTGTGCGCGGTGATCGTGCCCGTCGCCGGACGCGACGCGCCGACCCTCGACGAGGTGCGCGCCTACTCCGACGGCCTGCTCGCCAGGTTCAAGCAACCCCGGCGCGTCGAGGTGGTCGACGCGATCCCCCGGACCCCCGCCACCCAACAGGTCCAGCGCCGCCTCCTCGTGGACCGCCTGACCTGAGGGTGGCGCCAAAAACGGCGTTTTTCGCTACTCTCGCGGGGTGGAACGAGAGCTGCTGGTCACGGGGATCGGCGGGCAGGGGATCCAGCTCGCGGCCCTCGTGATCGCACGGGCCGCGCTCGTCGAGGGCCGCGAGGTGCAGCTCTTCGGCAGCTACGGCGGGATGATGCGCGGCGGGAACACCGAGGCCACCCTCGTGGTCGCCGACGGGCCGGTCGAGGCCCCGCCCACCGTCGGATCGGCGTGGTCCGCGATCGTGATGCACCACGACTACTCGGAGCCGACCTTCGAGC
The DNA here is from genome assembly GCA_040880805.1 of Acidimicrobiia bacterium. NCBI lineage: Bacteria > Bacillati > Actinomycetota > Acidimicrobiia > Acidimicrobiia bacterium. The sequence continues at coordinate 43,681 of JBBDHW010000037.1, forward strand.
GGCTTCGGCCGAACAGCGTCGTGATGGTGAACTCGACCGTCTTCGAAGGTTCGTTCGACCGCGACCCCTACGTCGTGGTCGACGTGCCCGCCACCGATCTCGCCCTCGGGCTCGGCAACATCATGACCGCGTCGATGGTGATGACCGGCGCGTACGCGGCGGTCACCGGGCTCGTTGCACTCCACGCGCTGGTCGACGCGGTACAGGGCGCGTTGCCGTCGTACCGGGTGCGCCATGCCGGCCTCAACCAAGACGCGCTGCGCGCCGGGTACGACGCCGCACCCGACGTGCGCGTCGACGCGTGGACGGTCTCAGTCGCATGAGTGCGGGCACGGTGCTCACGCGCGGCACGGTCGTCATCGACGTCGAAGCGTGCAAGGGCTGCGATCTCTGCATCGACGCGTGCCCGCCTCGTGTGCTCGTGATGACCGAGCACATCGTGAACACGCGTGGCTACCGTTACCCGATGCTGCTCGCGGGTTGTACCGGATGCCGTGCGTGCGCCCAGATCTGCCCCGACTTCGTGTTCCAGGTGTACAAGTACGACACGCCGCTCGAGCTTCCCATGGAAGTCGAAGCGGACCAGGCATGACGACCGCGCCCGCTCGTCAGCTCCTCGAGGGTTCGGAGGCGATCGCCGACGCGATGATCGCGGCCGGGTGCCGGTTCTTCGCCGGTTACCCGATGACCCCGTTCACCGAAGTGCTCGAGTACATGGCGGCCAAGCTCCCCGAAGTCGACGGCGTGTGCATGAACGCCGAGAGCGAGCTCGAGGCGATCGGCATGGCATGGGGCGCCGCGGCCACCGGCACGCTTGCCGCCACGGGGTCCACCGGCCAGGGCCTGTCGCTCATGCAGGAGTCGCTCGCGGAGATCTCGCTCGCACGCGTGCCGCTCGTCGTCTTGAACATGGCGCGCGCGCAGGGCGACTACTTCCAGGCCACGCGTGGTGGCGGGCACGGCGACTACCGGCACCTCGTGCTCGCGCCCATGGACGTCGCCGAGGCCGTCGAGCTCGTGCAGCTCGCGTTCCATCTCTCGTCGCAGTGGCGCAATCCGGTTTTGGTGTTCGGCGACTACTACCTCGCGCACACCACGCAGTCGGTTGCCGTCGAGGCGATTCACTTCGGACCGCCGCCTGCCGCCGACTGGGCGCTCGACGGCTCAACTGGCGGGTCCGGCAACGCACGCCTCGTATCGCCGCTCGGTACGGGCAAGCAGCGCGACGCTGCCGGCTACGACCTCGCCCAGCACTATCTCGCGTGCGCGCAGGGCACGACCGAGATGCTGGAAGGCGTCACGCCGCTCGTCGACACGGGGTTCGTCGACGACGCCGACGTGGTGGTCGTCGCCTTCGGCACACCCGCCCGCTACGTGCGCGCGGCGGTGCGCAGCCTGCGCGACGACGGCGCGAAGGTCGGCTGGGTCCGGCCGATCTCGCTCGTACCCTTCCCGGCGGAAGCCGTCGCCGCCGCCGCCGAAGGCGCGCGAGCCGTCGCGGTGTACGAGAACAATCAGGGCCAGATGATCGACGACGTGCGCCTCGCGGTACTCGGGCGCTGCCCGGTGCACTTCATCGGCGGCCTGAGCCTCGACAGCTCGGGGTTCGGGATCGCGCCCGATCTCGACGTCGCCACACTGCGCGCACGCATCGAGGAGGTGCTCGGCTGATGGAACGA
>JBBDHW010000037.1:45459-81413 GCA_040880805.1 Acidimicrobiia bacterium
AGAGCCTGATGGAACGAAGAGCCTGATGGAACGAAGAGCCTGATGGAACGAAGAGCCTGATGGAACGAAGAGAAGGTCACGTGGTCGTCCCCACGAGCGTGCCGCCGTCGGAGCCGGCGCGGCTCGTCGACGACTTCACACCATTGCTCCTCGATGTCGGCGAGCACCAGCTCTGCCCGGGCTGTGGCGAACCGGTCGCGATGCGCTCGGCACTCGAGGCAATCGCGGAGCTCGACGTGATCCAACGCACGATCGCAGTCTTCGGGATCGGTTGCTACACCGCGTTCTCGAACAATCTCGACGTCGAAGTGCTGCAGGCGCTCCATGGCCGAGCGCCGTCGCTGGCAACCGGCGCGAAGCGCGCCAAGCCGAACACAGTTGTGTTTACGGTGCAGGGTGACGGCGACATGGTGAACGAAGGACTGCAAGAGGTGCTTCACGCGGCGGCACGCGGTGAGCGCATCACCTGCATCATGTTGAACAACGGCGTGTTCGGCGAGACGGGCGGCCACATGACCGCCACCACCGTGCTCGGCCAACGCACGAAGAACACCCTCGACGGCCGCGAGGCCGAGGCCCACGGCTATCCCATCATGCTCAGCAACCTCATCGCGCAGCTCGAAGGTGCGGCGTACGTCGCGCGGGGCGCAGTGAACAACGCGGGCAACGTCGCGCGTACCAAAAGGATGCTCCTCCGCGCGTTCGAGTCCCAGCTCGCGGGGGAGGGGTTCTCGTTCGTGGAGATCCTCACGATGTGCCCAACCGGCTGGTTCATCGAGACCCAGGAGTCACCCGGCTACCTCGCGGAGCACCTCGGGTCGGTGCACACGGTCGGTGTGCTCAAGGACGTCGCTCTGAGGTAGAACGCCTCCATGAGCGACGGAGACGGGGGGCGGCGGGCGACGGTCGTCGTGAACCTTCCGGGTGGCGGTTTGGTGCCGCAGGTCCAGGAAGTGCTCGGCGACGGCGAAGTGGTGGTTGCCATCGACGACGAGCGTGCCCGCGACGCCGACATCCTGCTGGTGCTCTCGCGCGACCGCGCGACGCTCGAGCAGTCGGCGGCACCGAACGTGCGCTGGCTCCACGCCTTCAGCACGGGCGTCGACGGGTTCCCGCTCGACGTCATCGGTGATCGCACGTTCACCTGCTCGCGCGGGGCGAATGCGGTGGCGATCGCCGAGTTCGTGCTGGCGTCGATGCTGGCCTTCGTCAAGCGGTTCCCGGATACGTGGCGCACGGAGCCGCCGGAGCGATGGAACATCGCCAACCTCGACCTGCTCTCGGGGAAGACCGTCGGTCTTGTCGGAGTCGGTGCGATCGGCACGGAGGTGGCACGACGCGCGCTCGCGTTCGACATGCGCGTTGTCGCGTACCGTCGGCGCCAGGTCGCGCACGATCTTCCCGAGATCGAGCTGTGCGCGACGCTCGAAGCGCTCCTGGCACAGTCGGATCACGTGGTGATCGCGGCGCCGGCGACACCCGACACGTACCACATGATCGACGCCGACGCGCTCGCCGTCATCAAGCCGGGAGCGCACCTCGTGAACATCGCGCGCGGCTCGCTCGTCGACCAGGACGCGCTGATCGCCGCGCTCGACGACGGCCGGGTCGCGTGCGCATCGCTCGACACCGTCGATCCGGAGCCGCTGCCCGAAGGCCACGCGCTCTATGCACACCCGAAGGTTCGGCTGAGTGCGCACGTGTCGTGGAGCGCACCCGACACGCTCGGCCCGACGCTCGACCTCTTCGCGGCGAACGTGCGGCGCTACCGCGCCGGCGAGCCGTTGGAGGGCATCGTCGATGTGGAAGCCGGCTACTGAGGGCTAGCGATACTGGCGTCCTGTGAAGCGTTCGAGCTTGTCGAACGTGTGCTCACCGCTCACGCGGCGGACCGTTCCCGAGCGTGCGCGTACGAGCTCGACGGCGAGGTTCCGGTCAGGCGTGACGTCCATCCGCGGACGATACTCAGTCGACGTTGACCCTTCCAGTGCGGCGTTGGCGCGCTCCGAGGATGCGCGCGAACCGCCGGACTTTGCGATCAGCATCGTTCCGCGCGACCTCGAGCGCGTCGTAGACGCGCGGCGCGAGCGCGCGCGGAGAGCCGTCGACCATCGCGTGGATCGCGTCGTAGCGAACGCCCGGGTCGTCGTCGTGCGCGAGCTCGAAGATCCGTTCCCAGACCTCGTCGCGCCGCCGTTGCACACGACACGGACAGAGGTTCTTGAGCGCGACTCGGCGCGCCTTGGGATCGTGATCGTGGCTGAGTAGGAGCAACTCGTCGAGTTGGGAGTCGGTGGGACGCGGTGCGTCGCGTCCGACGATGCCATAGCCCGTGCGCGCCCTTACTCCGTCGTACTTCCCCACGACCGGACACGGTACCGCACGCTCCGTTCCGCGCGGATCAGGAATTGATCCACGCGGCGGTCGCAGGGTCGTAGGTGAAATGGGCGCTGCCTGCCGTGATGGACACGCCGGTCGCCGTCGTGGTGAGCGCGATTGCGCTGTGCCGCGTGACCGAGCGGGGGAGCGCGACCACGGTGATCGGGGGTTCATTGTTGATCAAGGCGTTCTGCTCCAGGCGTCTCGTGTCGAGGGCGGCGAGTTTCCGGGCGCGGGCGTCGGCGACGTAGAGCGTGTTGCCACTCGGATCGAGCGCGATGCCGGCACTCCGGGCCGAGCCCCGACCGAACGACTCGGGGAGATCCACGCAGTAGGCCCAGTTTCCGCCGAGGTCGAGCACGTGCACGAAGGACTCACTCGGGACCTTGGAGCTGGCGGCGAGGTCGGCGTCCTTCGGCTGGGCGTACAGCGTGTAGAGCTGACGGCCCGACGACGCGTAGACCTGCTGCCGGGCGGTTCCGACCATGTCCTCGAGCGAGGACTTGTCCGGCCCGGCCAGCTTCGAGAACTGTCCCGTCTCGAGGCTCATCGACGCCACTCTGTAGTACGTGGGGTTGCGCGCCGGATGGTGGTCGATCACGAAGAGCGTCGGTGAGCCCACGCCGAACGCTTCCGGCTCCACGTTCCGGTTCAGGTCGTATGCGCGCGTCGCTCCGGTCGTGACGTCCACGACGACGAGGTGCGTCGACGCGCGCCCGCCGGGGTGGTAGGTGTCGGCGCCCTTCGGCAACGGACTACCGAGCACCACCCGCTGACCGCCGGGCTCGACCAATCGCAGCGTGAGCGGTTCGTCGAGCGTGGCGACGAGCTGGGGATCGTGCGAGACCCGCTCGAGGCGGGTCTGGTCGTCGACCGTGATCGATCGGAACGCGATGCCATCGCGCGACGTCAGCGTGTCGACGGCCTTCGCGCCCGCGGGTCCGGCGACGACCGTCACGAGGCCCCAGAGCACACCGACCAGCATTGTCAACCGCAGGGCGCGTCCGCGCATGGCAACCTCCACATCTCCACTGGCCGACGTCGTCTCGACCAGATACCCCGCTCGGCCCGGGTCGGTTCCGCGGACCCTTGCCCTACCCTCCCCGGGTCACGGAGCGGGCGACGGACAGCATCTCGTCGAGCGGCAGGTCGCCTTCGAGGCGGAGCTCGACGCCGTCGTTGTCCCAGATCAAGGAGTTACCGGACCGGAACGTGTGACCGTCGATCGTGCGCGTGTGTTCGCCGCTGACGTAGACCGCGGGCAGTTGCCCGACCTGCACGAACTGTACGTTTGCTCCGCCCGCGTAGCGCTTGATCGAGGGTCCGGCTCCGGCAAGCTCGCGCTGCGACAGCACCACGTGCTCGTACGCGACGACCGTCTCGCCCAACGGGGCGATGAGCCAGCCGACTGGCTCCCCAGCCAGCACGGTGTCGGGTTCGAACAGATGAGCCTGCGCGAGCTGTTCCGCCAGCCGGGCGCGGTCGCCGTTCGACGGCAACGGGCGGGTTGCCTCCGTGTGGGGGAGGCGGTCGACGTGCTGCACCTGGGTCGCGCCGATCCCGAGGAGGTCGGCAACCGCGTGGCGCGCGGGTGCGATGCTCACGACCGAGATCGCGATCACCGCGATCACGGCTGCGACCACGACCCAGAGCGGCCATACCGCGCGGGGCGCGTGGTTCTCCTCGAGCTGGGCGCGCACCCGCGGCCAGAGCGAGTGCTCGGGCACCGCGACGTGCGCGCCGAGATCGATCAATGCCGGGCCCAGCTCGACGTCGGAGCTCCACTCAGTCACGTGCCACCTCCAGCTCCTCGAGCTCGGCGCGGAGCCGCGCCATCGCCCGCGACAGTCGCGACTTCACGGTTCCTGGCCTGATCGCCAGCGTGGCGGCGATCTCGCGCTCGCTCATGTCCTCGAACCAGCGGCACGCGATCATCACGCGGTCGCGCGCCGGCAGACGGGCGACCGCCTGCGCGAGCGCGAGGCGCCGCTCCTCGGCCATGACCGCGGCGGGCCCGGCGTCGTCGGCGGTGTCCGCGGCCCGTGCGCGCAGCGTCAACTGGAGGTGGCGCTGCTCGGCGCGCACGCGGTTCTTCGCGCCGTTCACGACGATGCGGAGCAGCCAGGGCAGGAACGGGCGCGCGGCGTCGAACCGACCCAGCGAGCGGAATGCACGGATGAATCCTTCCTGTACGGCGTCTTCGGCGCCGGCCGACCCGCACACCACCGAGGCCACGCGGATGGCGGTGGCCTCGTGTCGGCGCACGAGCTCTTCGAACGCGCCGAGATCCCCGCGCCGCGCGCGGGTCACGAGCTCGCCGTCCCCGGAAGCCCCGGTCGCCGGCTCCATTCCCTGTTCCTACACCGCGAACGGCCCCCTGGTTCCGCCGCGCGGAGCGTCGTACGCTCGCGGCCGTGTTCGAGTTATTCACGGATCGGGCCCGCCGCGTGGTCGTGCTGGCGCAGGAAGAGGCGCGCCTGCTCGCCCACAACTACATCGGGACCGAGCACATCCTCCTGGGCCTGGTCCACGAGGGTGAGGGAATCGCGGCCCAGGCGCTCGAGTCGCTCGATATCTCACTCGAGGCGGTCCGCACCGAGGTCGAGGAGATCATCGGGCGCGGCGATCAGGCGCCCCCGGGTCCGATCGTCTTCACGCCGCGCGCGAAGAAGGTGCTCGAGCTCTCGCTGCGTGAGGCGCTCCAGCTGGGGCACAACTACATCGGCACCGAGCACATCCTCCTCGGGGTGATGCGTGAGGGGGAGGGCGTCGCCCCACAGGTGCTCGTGAAGCTCGGTGCCGATCTCTCGCGCGTGCGGCAGACCGTCATCGGGCTGCTGGGCGTCCACGAAACTGCCGCGACCGCGAGCGAGGAAGATCCGTACACTGAGGACCCACACATTGAGGACCCACACATTGAAGAGAACGGCGACGACGGAGACGAGTAGCGAGACCGCCCGAGTGAGAGAGAGCCACCGGTAGCTGGGAAGGTGGCTTCGGGCCCTCGTGAACGACACTCCCGAGCTGCGAGCACCAATGAGGCCGCACGACCGCGAGTCGGGCGGTGAAGTGCGGTGGCACCGCGGGATTGCCCTCCCGCCCGCACGACCAGGGTGTCGTGCGAATGCGCCAAGGTGTCCCGAAAGAAGGTGCCAACGATGAGCCGGATCTTCAGTGTCGAACTCGCGCGCCACGTCGGCGAGCGCGTGCGACTCGCCGGGTGGCTACACCATCAGCGTGCGCTCGCGCACGTCAGCTTCGTGTTGCTGCGCGACGGCAAGGGTGTGGCGCAGGTCGTTGTCGTCGACGAGGGCGCGCGTGAGCAGCTCGCGGCGCTGCTGCCCGAGACGGTGATCCAGGTGGAAGGCACGGTCGTGGGCTCGGAGCAGGCACCGGCGGGCGTGGAGCTCCACGACCCGTCGATCGACGTACTGGTCGAGCCTGACATCGCGCCACCGTTCGAGCTTCGGCGTCGCGAGATCCACGCCCAGCTCCCGACGATCCTCGACCATGCTGCGGTGTCGCTCCGTCACCCGCGCCGGCGCGCCGCGTTCGCGCTCGCGGCCACGTCGGTGGGCGGCTTTCGCGCCACGCTCGACGCGGCGAGCTTCGTCGAGGTGCACACGCCCAAGGTCGTTGCTGCGGCAACCGAGAGCGGCGCGAACGTGTTCCCGGTCGACTGGTTCGGACGCCCCGCGTTCCTTGCGCAGAGCCCGCAGTTCTACAAGCAGATCATGGTCGGCGTGTTCGAGCGCGTGTACGAGGTCGCGCCGGTGTTCCGCGCCGAGCCACACGACACCGTTCGGCACCTCGCCGAGTATGTGTCGCTCGACGCCGAGCTCGGATTCATAACTGATCACCACGACGTCATGCGCGTGCTGCGCGACGCGCTCGCGGGCATGGTCGAAGCGATGCGCGAGCGCGCGGCCGGCGTGGTCGTCGACCTCGAACTCGTGTTGCCGGTCGTTCCCGCGCACATCCCGGTGGTCGACTTCACCGAAGCGCAAACGATGATCGAACGCGCGACCGGAGAGTCGATCATCGGCGAGCCGGACCTCGCTCCTGCGCACGAGCGCTGGCTGGGGGAGTGGGCGGCGCGCGAGCAAGGCTCCGACTTCCTGTACGTCAGCGGCTATCCGATGGCGAAACGCCCCTTCTACACGCAGCCCGATCCCCACCGACCCGCGTTCTCGAACAGCTTCGACCTGCTCTTCCGCGGGTTGGAGCTCGCGACAGGCGGTCAACGAATGCATCGGCTTGCGGATTATCTGGCCGCGCTCGCGGGCCAGGACCTCGCGCCCTACGAGGGGTACCTCGAAGCCTTCCGCCACGGGATGCCTCCGCACGGCGGGTTCGCCATCGGCCTCGAACGCTTCACCGCGCGCGTCACCGGTGCGGTGAACGTCCGCGAGACCACCCTGTTCCCGCGGGACCGCAACCGCCTGACGCCATGACAACTCGGGTACGCTCGCACGACTGACGGCAGCAGGAGAGAGATGAGCGACAACGGCGCCGCTGCCAGGTTCCGCCTGGCGGGACCCGAGATCATCAGCGAGACGTTCGACGACGGGGAGAGCGTCGTCGTGAACCTCGAGAACGGCTTCTACTTCAGCCTGAACCCAGTCGGAGGTCTGGTGTTCGACCTCCTGGGTTCGGGCGTGTCGCGCGCCGCGGCCGAACAGGTGGTCGGCGCCCGGTACGAGGCGGCACCCGGCACCATCTGCGCCGCGGTGGCCGACTTCGCGACGCATCTCGTCGAGGAGGGGCTGCTCGCCGTGGGTGCACCTGCCGATGGGAGCTCGGCCGAGGACGTCGCAGCTCAGGTGCGCACCGGGGCGGCCGACGGCCGGGTGCCCTTCGAGAACCCCACGCTCACCGTGTACACCGACATGCAGGATCTGCTGCTCGCCGATCCGATCCACGACTACGACGAGACGGGCTGGCCGGCACGGATCGACGAGCGTTGAACGGATCTCGTGTGCTCCCACACTGACTCGCCGAGCCCCGCTCAGCGGTTCTTCGACGACGCCCGCTCGTCCTTCGAGCGCGCCGCCGCACAGGCAGGGAGCTCCGAATGGCAGCTCGGGGTCGCCGGTCACGTGATCCGCATGCGTTTTGCCGGTGACGCCCTCGTACCGCTGATCACTCCCGCGCTCGAACATCTCCGCGTGCGCACAACACGGGAGGAGCCGGCTTTCACCGTCGAGCTGTTCGACACCGAGTCGACCGGTGTGCGCATGGTCCCCGCACCCTGGGCGCCGGACGCCTACGGCCCGAAAGGCGAGATCGTCGGCTACAACGACGAGTGCTCTCGCACCGTCTATCAACCCGGCGTCGACATCCTCCAGCTCTTCGATGCTGCGCGCGCCACCGCGGTGTACTGGACGCCGAGCTACCGGTACATCCCGTGGTGGGAGTCGAGCTTCCCGCTGCGCACCGCGATCCACTGGTGGACAACGACCACACCTTCGCTCCAGCCCATGCACGCGGGAGCGGTGGGTCGCGACGACGGTGGCGTGCTGATCGCCGGACGGGGTGGCACGGGCAAGTCCACCACGTCACTGGCGTGCCTCGACGGCGGCCTCCTCTACGCGGGCGACGACTACGTGCTCGTCGACGTCGACCAGCCCACGGTGTACAGCCTCTACAACACGGCGAAGCTCCGCCCCGAGAACCTCCATCGGTTTCCGCACCTCGAACGCCTGGTGACGAATGCCGACTCACTGAGTGAGCAGAAGGCGATGCTCTTCCTCCAGCACCACCGCCCCGAGCAGCTCCGTGCCGGCTTTCCTGTCCGCGCGATCTTGCTGCCGCGCGTCACGGGCCGGCCGCGCACCCAGACATCACCGGCAACCGCGCGCGACGCGCTCGCGGCAATCGCGCCCACCACGATGTTCCAGCTGCCGGGCGCCTCTCCCGAGCTGTTCGAAAAGGTGGGCCGGCTCACTCGCGCGGTCCCGTGCTTCTGGCTCGACGCGGGTACCGAGCTCTCCGAGATCCCCGTCGCCGTCGATGACCTCATCGCGAAACTGCGATGAGTCCTCAGCGTCCGTTCGTGAGCGTGATCACGCCGGTGTACAACGGCGCACGCTACCTCGTCGACGCGGTCACCAGCGTCGAGCGTCAGGATTACGAGCCGTTCGAGATCATCGTGGTCGACGACGGTTCCACCGACGAAACGCCCCGCGTGATCGCGGAGCTCGGTCGTCGGGTGCGCGCGTTCCGGCAGGGCAATGGCGGCCCTGCGGCGGCGCGCAACCGGGGTATCGCCGAAGCGCGTGGTGAGCTGCTCGCGTTCTGCGACGCCGACGACGCCTGGCCCGACGGCAAGCTGGATCTCCAGGTCGGCCGTTTGCAGCAGGATCCGGAGCTCGCCGTTGTTCTCGGGCGCGTGCAGTACATCGCCGACGGGGTCGAGCTCCCGAACGTGCCGTACGAAGACCCGGACGCGAAGGTCTTGACGCACGTGCACTTGGGGAGTGGCGTCTACCGCCGAAGTGCGTTCGAACGGGTCGGTTCCTTCGACGCGACGCTTCGGTTCAGCGAAGACGTCGACTGGTTCTACCGCGCCCGCGAGCTCCGTGCGAAGATCCGCATCCTTCCCGACGTCACGCTCTATTACCGCGTGCACCGGAGCAACATGACGCGCGGGAAGCACGCTTCGGACTTCGAACTCACTGCGGTGCTCAAGCGGTCGGTCGATCGACGCAAGGCGGCGGGACGCGAGGGCGTCAGCCTCGAAGGGTGGCGCGATCTCGACGATGTGCAGCCTGCGGGACCAAGGAGCGCGCTTGGCGAGCCCACAGTCAGCGTGATCATCCCGGTGTTCGACGAGACGCGGTATCTCGCCGAAGCAATCGACAGTGCGCTCGCACAGACTCATCGTCCCGTCGAGATCATCGTGGTCGACGACGGGTCCGACGAGCCCGTCCGCCTGCCGGACCGACTCCTGGGCCGCGTCATCGTCGTTCGGAGCGCGCATCGGGGCCAGGGTGCGGCGCGCAACCTCGCGGCCGCGCGCGCGCGCGGCGAGCTACTCGCCTTCCTCGATGCCGACGATGTCTGGCTTCCCGACAAGCTCGAGCACCAGGTGGCCGCCCTCGGGTCCGACGACTCGCTCGACATGTGTTTCGGCTACGTCGAGGAGTTCTTCAGCCCCGATCTCGAACACGCCGACACCTCGCCGGCTCGAATGCAGGTCTACGAACGCCGCGGCGCGTTGCCGAGCACATTCGTCGTGCGCACCCGCGCGTTCCGTCGCGTGGGGAAATTCCGCGAGGACGTGGTCTTCGCTGAGTTCATCGACTGGTACGCCCGGGCTACCGAGGCGGGCGTCCGGGAGGTGAAGCTCGATCGCGTCGTGGCCCGGCGACGTATCCACGACCGCAACGCGGGGATCCTCCGCCGCGATCTCCGCGGCAACTACGCCCAGGTGCTCAAGGATGCGCTCGACCGCCGACGGGCCGGCGGCGCGCCAACCTCGGCCGGGTAGACCTCAGGTCAGCGCAGGCGCCACTCCTTGCGCCCGCCGCCGAAGCGCTCCTGGCCCTTGATGAGCTCGCGAGGATCGCTGCCGATGCGGCACAGGAAGTTGGCGACCTCGAGCGCCTGTCGGCGTGACAGCTCGACGCCCGCCCAGAGCGCCCGCACCGTCCCCTGGATGCCGAGCTCGGGGGAGTCGGCGATGGTGCGCGCCGCCCACGCGACGCGCTCGTGCAGCTCGGCCGACGGGACGACTTCCGACACCAACCCGACCTCGTACGCGCGCTGCGCCGACATGCGTTCCGCACTTCCGAGCAACGCCATCCGCGCGATCTCGCCGAACGGCATCTTCGGCAGCATCTGGATGGGCTCGTACCCCGCGATCATCCCGAAGGTCGTGTGCGGATCGAAGAACGTGGCGTGGTCGGCCGCGATGATGAACTCCACTTCCCCGAGCAGGTAGAACGCACCGCCGCACGCGATGCCGTTCACGGCACCGATGACCGGCTTCCACATGTCGTTGGCCTTGGGCCCGAGCTCGAACCCGGGATCGTCGTAGGTCCATGGAGTCGGGTAGCCCACGAGCTTCCCGGTGTCGAGGGCTTTCTGCTGGATCTCGGGGTTGAGCGACTCTTCGCGGTCGATACCCGTGCAGAACGCACGCTCACCGGCGCCGGTGAGCACCGCGACCCGCACGTCGTCGTTCCAGCGCATCCCGCGCCACACGGACTGGAGCTCGTCGCGCATCTTCTGGTTGAACGCGTTGAGCACGTCGGGACGGTTCAGCGTGACCCACGCGATGCCGTCGTCTTCTTCGTAGGTGATCGTTTCGAAGTCGCTCACGGCGGCACACTACGCCGAGACGGGGGGAGCCGGCTGGGTGCCGGCTCCCCTGCACGTCTCGCTACTGCGCGGGTGGAGCCGTCGTGGTGGTGACCGCGGTCGACTCCTGGATGAGCTTGCTCGGCCACGGTGTGGCCGCGGGCTTGCCCTTCGGTGGGAAGAGCACGAACTTGCCGTTCTTGACCTGCACGTACCAACCGCAGCCGACGTCGGACGCCTGGCCGTAGGTCTCGAGGCTGATGTCGATCGGCCGGCACGAGAGGCCTGCCTGGTCATAGGTCTTGGTCTTGCGGAGGTTCGCTGCGTACGCGTCCCGGGTGGGCGGATTGCCGGCGTTCTGGAGACCCTTGATCGCCAGGTCGCAGGTGATGTATCCGGTGTACACGCCGAAGTCGGGAATCTCGGTGAAGCCGACCTTCTTGAGGTCGGCCTGGAGCTGCTTCGTAGCCTTGGTCTTCAGCTCCACCGGCGCGAAACCGGTGGCCAGGATGACCTCCGGGCCGAAGGTCTTGGCGACCGGCTGATCGAGCAACGCTTGCCCGTAACCCGTGGCGAGCACCGTCGACTTCATCTTCACGCCGTTCTGTGCGAGGCCCTGCACCACGGCGATGTTGGAGGAGGCAACCATCGGCAGATAGACCGCGTCGGCCCCGGCGTTCTTGATCCCGAGCACCAGCGGACCGACCTCGGTGCTGCCGAAGTCGACCGTGGTGTTCGTGTAGACGGCCTCGAGCCCGACCTTGGGCACCGCGAACTTCTGGAGGTTCTCCGCCGCCGCGGTCGACGACGCCGAGATGCCATAGGCCAGCGCGGCGACCTTCGAAGCGCCCATCGCCTTCATCACCTTCGGCAGCCCGTCGTAGGTGACCCCGTTGACATTGATGACGTTGCCCAGCGCCGAGATGATCTTCTCGTTGCCCGCTGTGCCGTAGTACGTGCCGTCGTATCCACCGTTGACCATGGGGACGCCGGCGTCGAGGAGGAACTTGTAGGTCAGGAAGGCGAAGGACGAGTTGTTCACCACCATGAACACGTGCTTGTTCTGCACCAAGTCCTGGGCGCCGGTCTTGTTCGTTGCCGACGACTGGTCGTCGACGTACTCCACGTCGACCTTCCGCCCGTTCACGCCGCCCTTGGCGTTCTCGCGCGCGACGCGGGCCTGGCAGCCCTTGTCGGCGTTCAGGAAGGTGGATCCGGCCACGCCGGTCTTCGAGAAGATGTAGCCGATCTTGATGCTCTTCGCGGTGACCCCGTCGTCGAGAGCGGCAGCTGCACCTGCGCTGCTGAGACCCGACGTTGCCAGGGCACCGACCAGGGCGGCAAACACCACCGAGGTAAGCAGTCGCCTTCTCACGTTACGCACCGGGAACCCCCTATGGTCCGAAAACACGCTCTTGGGCTTCGCCCAATCTTGATCGCACCGTACCGCAAGCTCGTCCGGTTGTCACCGCGGGGCGCTGCCGGCTCAGCTCATGGCGTCGGCGGCTTCGCCGAGATAGCGGTCGAGCACCTCCTGCCGTGCGTTTGCCGCGGGTCCCGACCAGGCGACCGATCCCTGCCGCAGGATCACGCAACTGCTGGCCAACGCGAGCGCACGGTGGATGAACTGCTCGATGAGCACGATGGTGACGCCGCTCTTGCTGGCCCGTTCGATGTTCTCGAAGACGAATTCGACGACGAGTGGGGCGAGCCCGAGCGACATCTCGTCGGCGATGATGAGCCGAGGCGGCACCGCCAGGGCGCGGGCGAGGGCCAGCATCTGCTGCTCGCCCCCCGAGAGCGTGCCGGCGCGCTGCGTGCGCCGATCGCCGAGCGCGGGGAACAGTTCGTACGCGAGTGCTATGGCGGATCGGCGCTCGTCGGTGCTCCCGACCCTGCGCACGGCCATGCGGAGGTTCTCCTGCACGGACAGCCCCGGAAAGATCCCCCGACCCTCCGGGATGTGGACGAGACCGGCGCGGCGAATCCGGTGCGGGTGCCACTTGGTGATGTCTTGGCCGTCGAAGGTGACCGTCCCCGCGAACGCGGGCACCAACCCGGATACCGTGCGAGCCAACGTGCTCTTCCCCGCGCCGTTGGCGCCGAGCACCGCCACGACCCCACCCTCCGGCACGTCGATCGACACGTCGAAGAGTGCCTGGACGGATGCATACCGGACGCTCAGGCCAACGACTGAGAGGAGCGCATCGCTCACGACTGCGCACCTCCGGCTACTCCACCGCCGGTTCCTTCGATGGCCTCGTCGTCACCGAGATACGCGCTGCGCACCGCCGGATCGTTCCGGATCTTGTCCGGTGTTCCCTGAGCGATGCAGATGCCGAAGTCGAGCACCGACACGAAGCTCGACAATCCGAGCACCATGGCGACGTCGTGCTCGACGAGGAGCATCGAGACCTTCTCCTCTTCGACGACGCGGCGCAGCGCGGAGCCGAGCTGGGCTGTCTCGTGACCGTCCAGGCCTGACGACGGCTCGTCGAGCAACACCACCGACGGCACGGTGGCGAGCGCCCGTGCCACCTCCACCCGGCGCGCCGTTCCCAGTGGGAGCGATGCGGCGGGCGTCTTGGCGACACTCGCGAGCCCGAGCAGTTCGACGAGATAGTCGACTCGCTCCTTCTCCTCGCTGGTTTCGCGGTGCAGCGCACCTGCAGTGAGCAGATCGCTCCAGAGCCGGTTGCGTGCCTTTCGGATCCGGTACCCCAGCACGACGTGTTCCCGGACGGTCAGACCCATGAACAGCTCGAGTTGTTGGAAGGTCCGGGCGAGCCCGAGACGCGCGCGTTTGGCGGGCGTGGAGTTCGTGATTCGTCGGTCGCCGAGGAACACCTCGCCGTGCTGCGGTCGTAACAGCCCGGAGATCACATGGAACAGCGTCGTCTTGCCCGCTCCGTTCGGTCCCACGAGGCCGACGATCGTGGCCGGTGGCACCCTGATGCTCACGTCGGACAACGCGACCAGGCCGCCGAAGCGAACGGTGACCTCGCGTGCTTCGAGCACGGCAACTTGCTCGACGTCGCGCGTCGCGTCGGCGGCTTCGGTGAGGCTCACGGTTGGCTCACTTCGGCCGCTCGATCACGGCCCGTGTCGTCGTTCTGAGAGGATTCGTGTAGTCGGGGATCATGCCGACCGGCATACTCGGTGGCGGCCGGCACTGCCCGGGCGCCACCGAAACGGCGGAGCGTGCGCTGGAATTGCATCGCCTGCATGTGGATGGTGCCCTCGGGGTTCTTGGCGAGCAGGATCGCGCCGACACCGAAGAGGAGCACCGGCAATTGCGCCCACGTGGGGGTGGTGTAGCTCAGGAGCAACGCCGGCGTGATCGTGAACCCGATGGCGGCGAGGAGCGCGGCGATGTTGGAGCGGACCCCGAACGTGACGAGCACCGCCAGCCACGCCAGGCCCAGAAGGGTCGCGTACAGCGCCGGCACCGCCGCCTTCTGTTGGCTCGCGTAGAAGCCTCCGCCCACACCGGCAACGAAGGCGGCCAAGCCCGACACCAGCAGCTTCATCTGGAGCACGCTCAAACCCATCGTGCGCGACGCGGTCTCGCTCCAGCGCACCGCATTGAGCGCCATTCCGGTCGTCGACCGTCGGAGGTTGACGATGAGGATCGCGAAGATCGCGAACGCCGCGAGCGTGAGGTACAGGAGGCCGCGATCCGAAGACGCGAACTCGGGCCGGGGGACGATGCGACCGATGCCGTTCTGGGCGAAGACGTCCAGGGTGAACACCAATCGCTCCATGAGGAGACCGAACGTGAGCGTCACCAGCGCGATGTACAGGTTGCCGAGACGAATCGTGAGGAGGCCGATGATCAGGCCGATCACACCCGCGGAGAGCCCGCCCATGACGATGGCGAGCAGGACCGGAAGGCCCCAAACGTCCGCGACGTATGCAGTGCTGATCGCGCCGACGCCGGCAAAGGCGATCTGGCAGAGCCAGAGCATGCCTCCCTCGCCGGTCACGAGTGTGAACGACAAGAACACGATGGCGAGCGCCGCCGCCGCGCCGAGCTGCCCGAGCCAGAACGGCTTGAGGATCAGGCCGACGACGCAGACGGTCGCGAATACGAAAATCGGGAAGAAAAAATTGAGTCGCGAGAACGGGTCGTCGACGTCGACCGATGCGGCGAGCCGGCTCCCGCCGTGCGGTGTGATCGCTCGATCGAGTGCGCCGCCCACACCTTCTTCCTCGTTGACGCGTCCCAGGCGCGCGATGTTCACAATGAGTGAGATCACGATGAAGACGAACGGGATGCTCGGGATGACCGCGGCGGTGAACTGGCTGTCGGTTGGCAGGTAGTACTGCACGAGCGAGCTGGCCACGCCCATGAGCAGCGCCACGATGACCGCGATGGGCAGACTGCGCAGGCGCGCGGCGATGACGGCGGCGAACGCCGCCGCGGTGAGCAGCGTGAACTTGCCGGCGTCGAGGCCGATGACGGGTGCAGCCAGGATCCCCGACAGCCCGGCCAGGAACATCGCGATGACCCACACGCCGGCCGCGATGCGCGACGGGTCACTGCCCGACAGCGACGTCATCGCCTCCGAGTCGACCATCGCGCGCACGCTGAGTCCCGCCTCCGTGTAGCGGAATACCAGCGCGCCGAGCACGACGATTGCGAGCAGGCACGAGTACGTGATCACCTGGTTCAGCGTGACGACCGTGCCGAAGAACGGGTAGAAGCTGACCGGCTCGGGGGCGAGGCCGGGCGTGAAGAAGATCTCGACCTGGCCGAAGATGATGTTGCTGATCTGGGGGACCGCCACGAACAGGCCGATGGTGACGACGACCTTGATGAGCTGTGACGACAAGCGCAGGAACCGGAAGATCCCCATGTAGAGGGCGAGCCCGAGCAGCGGCGACACGACGAACAGACAGAGTCCGGCGGACAGGAGGATTCCCCATCCCTTCTCGATGTGCATCCAGTAGTAGGTGCGGGCGATGAAGTAGGCGAGGGAACCGAACGCGAAGTTCAGGACGCCGGTCGACACGTAGGTGATGACGAGGCCGGACGCGGCCAGGGCGTAGATACTCCCCAACACGAGCCCAACGATGACGAACTGCAGCACGCGTCAATCCCCCCTTCGTACGTTCTCGTCGGACATTCGCGGTTCGATCACGTTCCCGTGAACCGGGGTGCGCGCTTCTCGAAGAACGCCTCGTTGCCTTCCCGCACGTCGTCGGTCCGCAGGGACAGCAGATCGTAGGCGATCGATGTTTCGAACGCGCCGAGCGTGAGCTGCTTGAGCATCGCGTTCAACGAGAGCTTCGTCCACGCGAGCGCGAGCGGCGGGCCGGCGGCGAGCTTTTGGGCAAGTTCTTCAACGACGTTGTCGAGCTCGGCACCCGGGACCGCGCGGTTGATCAACCCGATGTCGGCCGCTTCCTTGCCGGTGATCGGGTCGCCGAGCATCAGCATTTCTTTCGCACGGCGGAAACCGATGAGCAACGGGAACAGCGGGACGCCTCCGTCGCCCGCCGTGATGCCGTTCTTCACGTGACTGTCGCAGAAGCGCGCGTCGTCGGCCGCGATCACGAAGTCGCATGCGAGCGCGATGTTGACGCCCATCCCGTAGGCAGGGCCCCGCACCTTTGCGATCGTGGGCGTCTCGCAGTCGAGGATGTCCCAGATCCGGTCGCGGATGCCCTTGGCCGCGGCCTTCGACCGCGGGCGGGTGCCGGGAGTGTCCTGCTCGGCGATCCGGCTGAGGTCGAGGCCCGAGCAGAACGCATCGCCATCTCCCGCGAGGATCACCACGCGGATGTCCTCGTCGGCGTCGACGTCGCGCCAGAGGCGGTTCAGGTCGCCCGCGACGCCGGCGTTCACCGCGTTCTTCTTCGCCGGGTTCGTGATCGTGGCCCGGAGGATCGGGCCCTCGGTGCGGAGCCGGACGTGCTCATAGCTCTCGACGTCGATGCCCGGCACAGGCGGGAGTCTCGCGCGTCGACCAACAAAGCGCTATCGGGCCCGGCCGTATTCTCCGGAGACATGGGTGAGCTCGCTCCCTAACGAACCTGCGTCGTTCATGGGCGTTCTACGACCTTGAACGACGCAAGTTGGATGTGCGGGCTAGTTGAGGAGGGGGTCGCGGGGGAGGCCGAGGATGCGCTCGCCGATCTGGTTGCGGGTGATCTCGGACGTACCTCCCGCGATGGAGAGGGCACGCGTGAAGATCACGGCGTTCGCGGCCATGCGGCCTTCTTCCTCGAGCGCGGCGGGGCCGAGCAACTCGAGTGCGAGGTCCGCAGCACGCTGCGCGTGCTCCGCGGACAGCAGCTTGGTGACGTTGCCTTCCGGGCCCGGTTCGCCGCCCGCGACCGCGCGTTCGACCCGTCGCAGGTTGAGCGCGCGCATCGCGGCGCCTTCGGCAACGTGCTCGCCGACCTGTCGGTGCAGATGCGTGGCGCCGTTGTGGGTGCGGAGGACGTCGATGACGTCGATACTCCACCCGCCTCCGCTGCCACCACCGATGCTGACCCGCTCGTTGCCGAGGGTGGAACGCGCGACGGTCCAGCCACTGTCCACCGCGCCGACGACGTCGTCGTCGGGTACGAAAACGCGGTCGAAGAAGACCTCGTTGAACATCGACGCGCCGGTGGCTTCGCGCAACGGGCGCACTTCCACGCCCTCGGCCTGCATGTCGATGACGACTGTGGTGATGCCCGCGTGCTTCGGCGCGTCAGGATCGGTGCGCACCGTCGCGAGGCCGCGCTGGCAGTGCTGCGCGCCGCTGGTCCACACCTTCTGACCGGTGATCTCCCATCCGCCGTCGACCCGCGTGGCGCGCGTGCGGATCCCGGCCGCGTCGGAACCGGCGTCGGGCTCGCTGAAGAGCTGGCACCACATGAACTTGCGTTCCAGCGTGGGGCGCACCCAACGCTCGATCTGGTCGTCGGTGGCATGCTGGATGAGCGTGAGGATGATCCATCCGGTGATCCCGTACTCCTGGCGGCGCACACCTGCGCGGGCGAACTCTTCGTCGATCACGAGCTGCTCGAGCGCCTTCGCGGCGCGTCCCCACGGCGTCGGCCAGTGCGGCTGGACGTAGCCGGTGTCGATGAGCCGGGTGAGCTGGGCCTCGCCCCCGAGCGCCGCGAGCTCCTCGGCGATCGCGCGCGTCGCGGCGCGATACTCCTCGGCTTCGGGCGGCAGCTCGAAGCCGTGATCGCGCGACACGCCTGCGAGCGAGCAGCGCGTCACCGTCTCAGCCGCTTCACCCGCGTCGAAGAGCGCCGCGAGCGCGGTAGCGCGCCGCAGCAGCATGTGACCGTCGTGCTCCCAGGTGAAGCCGATCCCTCCGTGCACCTGGATGTTCAACTGCGCGTTGCGGTAGAACGCGGGGAGCGCGAGCGCGGCGGCCGTCGCCGCGGCGAGCTCGAAGTGCTCTGGATCACCGGTCGCAGCGCGGCCCGCGTCCCATACCGCTGCGGTCGCGAGCTCGGCGGCCACCAGCATGTTGGCGCAATGGTGCTTCACTGCTTGGAACATCGCGATCGGACGGCCGAACTGCAGGCGATCCTTTGCATACGCGCTCGCGGTGTCGACGCAGTCGCGCGCGCCGCCGGCCGCTTCTGCCGCGACGATCGCCCACGCAACCTGCTGAGCGACGGGGAACGCGCCGCGCAGGACGCGCTCCGGCTCGACGCGCGCGCCCGCGATCGTCACGTGGCCGACGCGACGCGTGGGATCCAGGCCCGGTTCCACGGCGACCTCGACCCCGTCGGCGGACCGCTCGACGAGGACCATGTCGTTCCCGGCACGGAGCACGAGCACGTCGGCGAGTCCGCCGCCGAGCACGAGGCCCGCATCACCCGACAGTGAGCCGTCGGCGGTGAGCTGTAACGAACCGTCGAGTCCGACCGCGCCGGTCTGGGTGCCGTCGACGAGTGGAGGCAGGAAACGCGATCTCTGGGCGTCATCGCCCGCGCGATCGACGAGCGCCGACGTGAGGACCGTGGGGAGGAACGGGCCCGGGGCGGCCGCCCTCCCGAGCTCCTCGAGCACCACCGCGAGCTCGGACAGGCCGTAGCCCGACCCGCCGTACTCCTCCGGGATGTGCAAACCGAGCCAGCCGAGGTCGGCGAGATCGCCCCAGAACGCGGGGAGCGACTCGTCCGGGGAATCGAGGAGCGCGCGCGCCGCGGCGCGCGCCTTGTTGTTCTCCAAGAACGAGCGGGCTACCGAGCCCAGCTCGCGGTGCGCGTCGGAGATCGCGATCGCCATGACACAGCTCCTTGTCGTCCTCTCGCGGACAGTATCCGTCGGTATTGCACGGCGGCCAACTTCGCCGGCGCAGGCCCGTTCGTAGGACCACATTCCGAATTGGCCTAACATGCGATGTTCCGTATCCCGATGACAGACGAGGAGCAGCGTGGCACGCGCGAGCGCACCCACGTCGAGGCGCCAACCGGCCGAAGCGGCGGCCAACGGCGGCGCGTCGGGACCCCGCCGTTCGGGCCTCGTGCAGGAACGCTCGCGGCGTACGCGGCAACAGCTCGTCAACGCAGCGGTGCAGCTGTGGACGGAGCGTGGCTTCGAGAAGGGTATCGAGGAGACGACGGTCGAGGAGATCGTCCAGGCCGCCGGGGTCACGAAGGGCACGTTCTACTTCCACTTCGCGCACAAGGAAGACATCCTGCTCGAGGTGGGCTGGGGTACCTCCGAGGCGATGTTCAAGGACGCCACCAAGGTGCTCGCCGGCGATCGTTCGGTCGACGACGTGCTCGACGACCTCCTCGGCCTTCTCGCCCGCCGGATCACTGCCACGCCCCGCGCGGCCGTGGCGCGCACGCTCGCCGAGTTCTACCGGCGTGCCGACCGTGGCCGCGACCTCGCGGGTGAGCACTTCGGGTTCCAGCGCTCGTTCGCAGTGGTGTTCTTCCACGCCCAGGAAACCGGCCAGCTGCCCACCGTCACCGACGCGCGCAGCCTCGGGGAGATGCTGTCGTCGTTGACGGTCGGCGCGATCTACGCGTGGACGTGTGACGTGGAACCCGACCTTGCCGCTGCGTTGCGTTTCCGTGCCGCGCTGTTGCTCGCCGGCGTGCGCCAAGTCGCTACATGATGCGCTCGTAGTCGCCCGAGTGGTCGCCGCCGTCGGCGAACGCGCGCACCATGTTATCCTGGGTGTAGGTGGCTACGAGCTTGCCGTCGCGCGTGAAGATGTTGCACAGCCCGTAGCTGCGCCCGCGCCCGGCCCACACACTCTGGTTCGCGAGGAGCAGCCAGTCCGACGCGTCGAACCGGTCGTGGAAGTTGATCGTGTGGCTCACGACGCCGGTGGAGATCGAGCGGTGTGCATGACCCTCGTTGAGGCCGGGATGCGGGAGCATCGCGGTGCCGATCAGGTACCCGTCGGTTGCCCACGAGAGGATCGCCTGGTTCACGAGCGCCGAGGCCGATGTATCGGGTGCGAACGCCTGCGGGTACCGCGTCCAGACGTACTGCACCGGAGGCCGGAGTGGCTCGTCGTCGCTCCACGTGTTCACGCCACCGACGATGAGGCCGACGGCTCCCGGGAAGACGCGGAAGTCGGATCGACCATCGGGATCCTCGGGCCCGGGCACGTCGGGCATCTCGACCGACGTGTGCCGGATGAGGTCGGGCTCGTCGCTGCTCAGCAGGAGAAGTCCGCGCGACATCACACGCCCGCCCTGGAGGCACGTGACGGTGTCGCTTCGAAAGGTGCGTCCCGCGTGCATCGAGTCGACGTCGTACTCGAGCGCGCTCTCGAAATCGGCGGCGCGGGCGAAGATCGCGTGGATCGACTTGACCTCCTTGCCGGAGTCGTCCTCGAGCGCCGAGGCGATGATCATCTGGGCCAGGATCTGGCCACCGAAGACGACGTCGCGCACGACGTCGTCGCGCGCCTCGAACGGTGCGCGGTAGCGGTGGTCGCCGAGTTCCTCGAGCGCCAGGACGTCGGGAAGATCGCCGAGGTCGAGTGAGTGAGCCATTTCCGGAGGGTAGCGTGCCGCGCGCATGCTCCCACTGGCCCAGCTCCCACTCGCTGGTGTGCGGGTACTCGAGCTCGGCTACGGCATCGCGGCGCCGGTCGCGGCTCGCAACCTCGCTCAGTTCGGTGCGGATGTCATCCGGGTGGAGTCGACGCGGCGGCCCGATTCGCTGCGGCTCGGCGGCGCGGGATGGTTGCCGCGAGGCTTCGACCAGGCGGTGCGGCAAGACACCCTCCCGTCGCTGAACTTCTCGTCGGCCGAGAAGCGGAGCATCGGGCTCGAGATCGACTGCCCGGAAGGTCGGGCCGTGTTCGAGCGGCTCGTCGCGGTATCCGACGTGGTCATCACCAACGTGAGCGAAGAGGCGCTGATCCAGCTCGCGTTGACCTACGAGCAGATCCGCACCTTCAAGCCCGACATCGTGCACGTCACCCTGCCCGCGTTCGGATCCGACGGCCCCTACCGCATGTACCGAACGTGGGGTCACAATCTCTCGGCCGCTTCGGGGATCGACCACCTCATCGGCTGGCCGGACCGTGACCCCGTGCAGATCGGCTTCGCCTATCCCGACTTCGTATCGGCGCAGGCCGCGACCGTCGCCGTGCTCGCCGCGCTCCGTCGCCGCGCACAGACCGGGGAGGGCGCGCACATCGAGGTGTGGCAGTACGCAATGGCGTTGGCGTGCCTCGGTCCGGCCGTCGTCGCCGCGCAAGTCGAAGGGCGCGCGCCCGCGGCGCTCGGGAACCGCGACGCGGACCGCGCGCCGCAGGGCGTCTATCCGTCCCGTGGCGAGGAGCGTTGGATCGCGATCGCGGTGGAGGACGACGCGATGTGGGAGGCGCTGTGGCATGTGCCGGGGCTCGAATCGCTCGGCACCGACACGCGCTTCGCGACGGTACAACGACGACTCGAACATCACGACGAGCTCGACGACGCGCTCGCGGAGTGGACGCGCACGCGCACCGACGCGGAGGCCGCCGCCGAGCTCCAGTCGTTCGGTGTCGCTGCGACCCCCGTGTTCGACGCTTGGGACCTGATCGCCGATCAGCAGCTCGCGGCGCGCGACTTCTTCCAGGCGCTCCCGCACGCGCGCTTCCCGCGCGACCTCGTCTTCGGCCAAGCGGTCCACCTGTCGGCGACCCCGCCGCGCGCGGAGCACGCCGCGCCCGCGATGGGCGAGCACAGCCGTGACATCCTGCGCGAGCTCGCGGGCTTCGACGACGCGGAGATCGACGCGCTCGTCGACGAGGGCGTCGTACACGTGATGCAGCACCGCGACGTGGTGCTCGAGCGGCCGTACCTGAACTGGCTGCGCAACGTGCAACGGCTCGTGCCCTGGGGAACGCCCACGTTCGACCCCGCGACCGAGATGATGCAGCGCCTGGCCGACGCATCGGAACCACAGGAATGACGGGCACCGACCTTCTCGCCGGCGTGCGCGTGCTCGATCTCGCGGATGAGTCGGCCGCGTACACCGGGCGCATGCTCGCCGACCTCGGCGCCGACGTCGTGCTCGTCGAACCGCCGGAAGGCTCACCGTACAGATCGAGCGCCCACTTCGCGTACATGGCAGCAGGCAAGCGGTCGGTGACGATCGACCTCACGAACCCGCGGGGCCAGGAGCGGTTCCGCACGCTGGCGAACGCGAGTGACGTCCTCGTGACGAGCGCGGCAGTGGGGGAGATGGAGGCGCTCGGTCTCGGAGCCGACGACCTGCACGCGTGCAATCCGCGCCTCGTCTACACGTCGGTCACTCCGTTCGGGCTGACGGGACCGCGGCGTCGTTGGCTCGGTGCTGACCTCCTCGGTTGGGCGTCGAGTGGCGCGATGCCGTCGATCGGTGATCCCGACCGCGCTCCGCTCGCGCCCGGCGGCGGCCTCGCGCACATGACCGCGTCGCTGAACGCGGCGATGGGAACGATGCTCGCGCTCATGGCGCGCGACGACGCGGGCGGCGGGCAGGTCGTCGACATCTCGGTGCAAGAGGCAACCATCAGCGTCGCCATGGAGGTCAGCCCGATGGTGGTGCTTGAGGGCGGCTTCACGCAGCAGCGCACGGGCAAGCGAAAGCAAGGCGGGCCCATCGGGCACTACGCAACGCACGACGGCGCGGTGAGCATCGTCGCGTACATGCCCGAGCATTGGCGCACGCTCGCCGAGTGGGTTCGCGACGAGACCGGCGTCGAGGAGATCATGTCCGACGAGTTCTCGGGCACGCCGATCTCCCGCATGCACTACAACGAGCTCATCGACATGTGGATCGAAGGCCTCACGACGCGTTACACGAAACAGGTGTTCTTCGAGGAGGCGCAGCGCCGTGGCATCACCGTCGCGCCGGTGAACTCGGCGAGCGACGTGCTCCACGACGCGCACCTCGACGCGACGCAGGGGTGGACGCAGTACGAGAGCCCCGACCTCGGCACGCTCCGCGTACCGACACCGCCGTTGCACTTCGACGGCCGCACCGCGGTCGTCGGTGACGTCCCGCGCCTCGGCGAGCACAACCGCGCCGTGTTCGTCGACGAACTCGGCCTTACCGACGACGACCACGTCTCGGGCTAGGTCCGCTCGTTCCCAGGTACGGTCGGTCGATGGTGACGGTCTGGCAAAGCCTCGTGGTCGATCAGTTGGCGGCCTGGTGGGACACATGGTTCTGGCCGAGACTCGACGGGCTGACCGACATCGAGTACTTCTGGGAGCCGACGCCCAATTGCTGGAGCATCCTGCCCCATCCCGACGGCGGCTTCGTCATCGACTGGGCTTTCCCCGCGCCTGACCCCCCTCCCGTCACCACGATCGCCTGGCGGCTCGGGCATATCGGCAGCGGCGTCTTCGCGGTGCGGAACGCCGACCACTTCTCCGGTCCTCCGTGGGACATGGGCGGCCGCGAATGGCCCGGTTCGGCAGCGGACGCACTCGCCTGGGTCGGGGGCGGCTACGCGCGGTGGCTCGAGGGGGTGCGGGCCCTGAGCGAGCAGCGCCTCGCGGAGCCGGTCGGACCTACCGGCGGACCATGGGGTCACTTGCCGATGGCGGGACTCGTCTTGCACATCAACCGCGAAGTCATGCACCACGGCGCCGAGATCTGCCTGCTCCGTGATCTGTGGCGGGCAAAGTTCACGTGATCGTTGGTGTTCCCAGGGAGGCCGCGGGGCCTGTATCCCCGGCTCGTAGTGAGCGATGGATCATCAGGTGCTCTTGCGCGAGGCTCGCAACCAGCTTGCCGTCGGGGCTGTGCACCGTACCCGTGTAGTACGCGCGCCCTCCCGATGCCACGACCGGGTCGAGGTCGACGAGCACCCACTGGTCCATGTGCACGGGCCGGTGGAACCACACCGCATGGTCGAGGCTCGGTCCACCCATCGGCTCGTCGGTCGGCACCTTCATGAACCCGGTGCCCATGTCGGAGAGATACGTGAGGACGCACGCATGCAGTAGCCGGTCGTCGGGCAGGGGACCGCGCGTCCGTGCCCAGAAACGGTGGCTCAAGCCCGGGAACCCTCCGGGACGCGCGCTCCGCCCGATCGGACGGAGGTCGAACATCGTGTTGTGACCGCCGAGCTCCTCTTCGGGGATCTCTTCCGGTGGCGGCGCGGGACTCGGGATCTCCGCTTCCTGGAACTCGCGGCCTTCCTTGTCGACGTTGAACGACACGAGGAGGCTGAGGATGACCTCTCCGTTCTGGAGCGCGTTCACGTGCCGTGCCGAGAACGAGCGGCCGTCGCGATCGCGGTCGACGCGGAGGATCGTCGCGTGGTCGGAGCGTCCGGGCCGCAGGAAGTAGCCGTGGAGCGAGTGCAGGAAGCGCCCGTCGGGAACGGTCAGGCTCGCAGCGCGCGCGGCTTGTGCCGCGACCTGGCCGCCGTACAAGTGGGGGAGGAACGTCTGCGGCGGGTTCCGCGCGCGGAAGAGGTCGCGATCGAGCTCCTCGAGGTCGAGGAGGCGCAGCAGGTCCTCGACGTCTCGTGGTTCCATCAGACGTTCGTGATCGACGCCGCGAGGTACGGGACGTCGGCGAGCTCGCGCAGCTCGTTGGTGAGGTGCGTGCAGCTCTCGAGTCCCTGCAACACCTTCGGCACCGACGAGCGCAGACCGTCGAGCGACGTGCCCACCAGTTTGCCGACCATCTCTCCCGCTGACGGGCACTCCTTCCACGGCAACGCGTGCGGAACGGCACTCACGTCGACGAGCGTGTGGTCGGTCGCGTCGGCGACGAGGTGCACCGTGTACTCGTGCAATGCGCCGCACTCGCCGCTGGAGTTCCGGTACGTGTCGCGGAACCACGCGTCGATTCGCCACACCGCGCCGTCGGGAACCACGTCGATCCTCCGATGACGACGGAGGCCGGGCACCGGGATCGTCGATTCCGGCCAGCCGTCTGCGCCCTTGGGGAGCTGGGGGACGTCGGCGAGCGGCTCGAACGGGAGCTGCTCGCCGGCGCGCACCGCGATCATCATTGTGCCGTCGGACCGCCAGCCGGAGCACAGGTTTGCCTGGTGGAAGCCACGGGGCATCTCGTCGTGGTCGGTGTCGGAGGCGCCGGTCCCGGGGCCGAGGCGGCGCTCCATCGCGTGCACGTATCCGGCGGCGATCAGCGCGCCGGGAAGGTCGTCGAGGAGCAGGCCGAGCGGCCGGCCGCCGCCGTCGTGCGTCGCGCGCACGCGCGCACGGAAACCTTGCCGGAGCGGTTGGCCGAGGAGCTCGGCGACGTCGAGCTCGGCCGGCTCGAGCTGGAGCTTCGTCAGCAGTGCGCCGCGCGTCTCGACGTCGACCGACGCCTCGTGCGCGATGTGGGTGACACCGCTCGCGTCGGTGATCTCGTCGCGAGCTTCGCCGCGGACGCGCACGTCGACGAGGTCGATCCAGTCGTAGTCGAGGGACATCACGCGCCGCACCGACGGTGATGCGCGTCGCGGAAAGTCTGGGCGCGGATCGATCGGACGGATCACCGGGCCAACCTACTTTCCCGTCCAGCGGGGCTCGCGCCGTTCCGCGAATGCAGTCGCGCCTTCGCGTGCGTCGTCGCTGGCGAAAGCCGGAGCCGCTTTGGCGCGGATCGCCGCCCACTCCTCGGCGTTGTGGTTCCCTGCCGCTTCCCACACGAGCTGCTTCGTGATCCGCAGCGCGATCGGCGCGTTCGCGGCGATGCGCCCCGCGAGCGCCATCGCGCGATCGAGCACCTGCTCCTTCGGCACCACCTCGTTGACGAGGCCGAGACCGAGCGCACGGTGCGCGGTGATCGGGTCGCCGGTGAGGGTCATCTCGAACGCGATCGCGGGCGGCACGCGCACCGCGGTCCGCGTGGAGCAACCGGCACCGACCACGCCCCGCTTGACTTCGGGTACGCCGAACATCACATGGTCGGCGGCGACCGCGAGATCCGACGCCATGACGAGCTCGAATCCGCCGCCCATCGCCGCGCCGTTCACCGCGGCGATGACGGGCTTCGGGTAGCAGCGATTCATGAGCACCTCGAGGCCGGGACTGCCTGGCGGTGGGACGCGCTCGCTGCCCTGCGCCTTCAGGTCCATCCCGGCGCAGAAGACCTTGTCGCCCGCGCCGGTGAGCACGACCACCTGCACCGCATCGTCGGCTTCCGCCTCGGCGAACGCAGTGCCGATCGCGCCCATCGTGGCGCCGTCGAGCGCGTTCGCGCGTTCGGGGCGGTTGATCGTGACGACTCGGATTGCGCCGTGGGACGCGACATCGACAGGCATGGGCGAATGTTGACACGGCCCAAGAAGCAGCGCACTTCGACGCGGTAGCTTGCCGCCATGCGGATCGGCGTGTTCTTCCCTACCAAGGAGTACGTACCCCTCGACGAGATGGTGGCGCGCTTCCGAGCCGTCGCCGACCAGGGATTCTCCTCCGTGTGGCTCCCGCAGAGCGCCGGGTTCGACGCGCTTACCGTGTTGGCAGTGGCCGGGTCGCAGGTGCCGCGAGTGGAGCTCGGTACGTCCGTCATCCCGACATACCCGCGTCACCCCGTCGCGCTCGCGGCGCAGGCCCTCACGGTGAACGCAGCCGTCGGTGGCCGCCTGTTGCTGGGGCTCGGCCTCTCGCACAAGATGGCGATCGAAGGTACGTACGGCGTGTCGTACGACAAGCCGGCGCGGCACATGCGTGAGTACCTCGCGGCCCTCGTTCCCCTTCTCTCGGAGGGAATGGTCGATGTCGCCGGTAGCACCATCACCGCGCGTGCACGGCTCTCGTGCCCGGGTGCCGACACGCCGCCGGTGCTGCTCGCCGCGCTCCAGCCGCGCATGCTCGAGCTCGCCGGAGGTACCGCGGGCGGCACCATTACGTGGTGCACCGGTCCGATCACCCTCGAGTCCCAGATCGTCCCGCTCGTCACCGCGGCGGCGAGCGCAGCCGGGCGTCCGGCCCCGCGTGTCGTCGTCCCCTTGCCCACGATCGTCACCGACGACGAGGCCGACGGTCGCGCCAAGGCCGACGAGCAGCTCGCGGGCTACGGGGACATCCCCGTGTACCGCGCCGTCCTCGATCGCGAAGGCGTCGCGGGCCCGGCCGACGTGTCGGTGGTGGGCAACGAGGAATCCGTGAGCGCGCAGTTGCGCCGCCTCGCCGACATCGGCGCCACCGACTTCGTCGCGATCCCCACCGGCAATCCCGACGACCGTCAACGCACGCTCGCGCACTTGGCGACCCTCGTCTCGTAGGAAACAGGCGATGGAGATCCCCGACCTCGGCTACGAACCCACCATCCCGGAGGTTCTGCACCGCGCGGTGCGCGAATGGGGCGACCGCGACTTCATCGTCACTCCCGATCGCCGCATGACCTACGGCGAGGCCGAGGAGCGCTCACGGCGCCTCGCCAAGCGGATGATCGCCGCGGGCATGGGGAAGGGCACCCGCGTGGGCTTGTACTTCACGTACGGCCAGGAGTGGGTGATCGCGTGGCTCGCCGCGAGCCGCATCGGCGCGCTCGTGATGCCGCTCGCGACCACGTACCGGCCCACTGAGATCCGCAAGGTGCTGCGCATCGGCGACATCGACACGCTGATCACCGCGCGCACCGTGCTCGGTCGTGACATGGCCCAGATGTTGGAAGACAGCGTGCCCGGGCTCGCCGAGGCGACGGGTTCACCGCTCTACCTGCCGGATGCGCCGTCGCTGCGTTCGGTCTGGATCACCGGCTCCGTGCCCGAACGGAAAACCGGCGGCACCGATCGCGAGTGGGCCACCCCGATCGAGCTCGAAGCCGAGCCCGACGTCGACCCCGCGATCGACGACGCGCTCCTCACGGCCATGGAGGCGGAGGTCGTACCGGCGGATCTCGCGCAGGTCACGTACACGTCGGGGTCGAGCGCCGATCCGAAGGGCGTCGTGCACACGCACGCGACCGTGTTGCGCGGCACCTACTGGTTCGGTGCCATGCGCGGTGCGGGAGCCCGCGGTGAGGCAGAAGGGGAGACGAAGATCTTCTGCGCGTTCCCGTTCTTCTGGATCGGCGGCACGCTCATCCTCGGCGCGGCGATCCAGGCGGGGCTCACCGTCGTCTGCATCGAGCGGTTCGAGCCGGGCGCGGCGCTCGACATCGTCGAAGCCGAACAAGCGAGCATGGTTGCCGGATGGCCCACGCTGATGCAGGCCATGCGCGACCACGCGACCTTTCCGGACCGCAAGCTCCCCGAGATCGCCGGGCTCACGATGGGACCCACCGACGTCGCGCTCACCGCGGTGCCGGTGCCGGGAATTCCCGGCCATCGGGGGATGAGCGAGACGCTCGGCAACTTCATGGGGGTCGAGGTTCGGTGCGTCGATCCCGAGACCGGCGAGTTGCGACCCGACATGGCGGAGACGCAGCGCAGGCGTGGGCGGATGCCCGGGACGCCGGAGCGGAGTCGACCCGATGAGCTGGAGGGCGAGCTCTGGCTCCGCGGCCACGGGCTCATGCACGGCTACTACAAGAAGGAGCGCGAAGAGGTCTTCGACGTGAACGGATGGTTCCACACCGGCGACCGCGTGTTCATCCACGAGGGCCGTCCGTACTTCGTGGGGCGGTTCACCGAGATGGTGAAGTCGCAGGGCGCGAACGTCGCGCCGCGTGAGGTGGAGCTGTTCCTCGAGACCTATGACGAGGTGCTCTACGCGTTCGTGGTGGGTATGCCGCACCCCGAACGCGGAGAAGAGGTCACCGCGGTGCTCGTCGCGGCGTCGGGTCGGGAGATCGACCCCGCGGATCTCCAATCGCGCGCCCGAGAGCAGATCTCGTCGTACAAGGTTCCCACTCGCATCGAGATCTGGCCCGAGGAAGACGTCCCCTGGCTGGGTTCCGGCAAGCCCGACAAGCTCGCGATCAAGGAGCGTCTCCAGTGATCGAACCCGACGCCGCTACATTTCTCGCCGAGCACCAATGGGCGGTGTTCTCGACCGGGCGCCGCAACGGGTCACCGCAATCGTCGCTCATCGGGTACTTCTGGGACGGCGAGGATGTCGTACTGACCTTTCGTCGCTCGAGTGCGAAGTACCACAACATCACTCGGCAACCTCGTGTTGTCATGGTGGTGCCCGACGGTCGCAAGGCCGTCACCGTTTACGGCGACGGTGAGCTCGTCGAACAGGATCCGGCACGTGTCGACGCGTACGCCGCCATCGTCGCTTCGTTCGGTGCGCCCGAGGCTCCGCGTGGCGAGTTGGTGCGCCGACTCGATGAGGAAGACCGCGTCATTCTGCGGATCCACCCGACCACGACGATGCTGAACGGCTGACGAGTCCGTTGTTCCACGTCTCTCGGTTCACGCCCGACCAGGCTTGGTTCGCCGAGTTCCTCGCATGCCTCTGGCAGGGCGACGTTCCCGCGAGTCTCCAACTCGTGAAGTGGCTGTACCTGCCGGGAGAGCCGCGCGCGATGTTGCTGCTGTGGGAGGGCGACGACGACGCGCGCGCCTATGTCGACCGTGCGTTCGGCAACTTCGGCGCGCTCGACACGGAGATCGTCACCGACGCGACGCCCGGGTTGGCCGCTGCGCTCGCTCGTGACCTCGACGCCTTCGGCCGACACATGGAAGCGAGCAGCGCCACGTCGGAGGCGATCGCCGCCGCGCTCGACGTCCGGCGCCGTGGCATGGATGCGTCGAGCCAGGACGACGCGGCCACCGCCGGGCGAGCTTGGGCCGCCGAGCAGGCCGATAGGGAAGGGGGTCACTGATGCCCCAGTTCTACGACGCGCTTCCCACCGACTACCTCGCCGCCGGTGAGTCGATGACGGTGTCGGTCGACGGCTTCCCGGTGGCCGTCGCCAACGTCGAGGGTGAGTACTTCGCGTTCCAGAACCTCTGCCCTCACCAGGGCACCACGTTGGGCGGCCGCCCGATCGTCGACGGCCACTTCATCGTCTGCTCCCAGCACTCGAGTTGCTACAACGTCAAGACCGGCGAGTGTGTACATCCCTCCGAGGGCGACGGCTTCCACCAGGATCTGATGGTCTTCGAAGTCCAGGTGGTCGACGACGTCGTCCAGATCAAAGTCTGACCGTTAGAGCTTCGAGATCACTTCGTCGCCGAAGCGGCGGATGCCTTCGATGGCTTCGCGTGACGATGCGAACGGCCGGCAGATCAAGCGATCGGCGCCCGCGTCGCGGTAGCGCTGCACGTCGTCGGCAGTTTCGAGCTGGCCGCCGATCGTCACCTCGGTCTTTCCGGCGCGGCCGGCGTCGGCGCGCATCTTGTTGATGCGATCGACGCTGGGGCGGAGCTGTTCGAGCGAATGGTTCATCGGGATCCAGCCGTCGCCGAGCGTCGCGGTGCGCCGCATCGCCGCGGGCGAGTCGCCGCCCACAACAATCGGGATCGGCTGCTGGATCGGCTTCGGCTCGAACATCACCGGCTGGAAGTCGAAGAACTCTCCGTGGTGCTCGACGACCTCCTCCGTCCAAAGCCGGCGGCAGATCTCGATGGTCTCGTCGACGCGGCGTCCGCGCGTGCTGAAGTCGAGGCCCACGGCGTCCCACTCCTCCTCGAGCCAGCTCGCGCCGATGCCGAACTCGACTCTTCCACCGGAGAACACGTCGAGCGTGGTGATCGCGCGCGCGGTGACGAACGGATGGCGGAGGCCGATGTTGTACACGTGCGTGCCGAGCCGGATCGTCGATGTCGCCGACGCGACCATGGCGAGCGCGATGAACGCGTCGTACGCGGGGATGCTCGGCGGAATCGGCACCTCGTCGTGCCCGGCGTACGGACTCCCCTTCATCTCGACAGGGAGCACCAGGTGCTCGGGGACCCAGACCGATTCGAAGCCTGCCTGCTCGGCTTCCTGCGACGCGACGACCCAGAACTTCGGGTTCACCGCCTGGAGCTGGAGAGCGATCTTCATGAGCTTGGGCCCTTCGGTTCGACACGGATGACTTCGAACATCAACCCACCGACAATGCAGAAGAAGTTCCTGATGTTGTCGCGCTCGTTCCAGTCGGCGACGGTGATCGGTGTTGCCGGGATCCCGCGCGCCCCGCAGCGTTCGTGCGCGGCCTCGATGTTGCGCGTGCCGATGCAGATCGCCCAGAAGGCGGATCGGTCGCTCTTCAGGATCTGGAACTGACGGCTCTGGGTGTTACCGGCGATGAACCCGACGGTCTCGGTTCCGCCGCGCTGCTGGGTGACGTCGTCCATCGAGAGCTCGCCGCCCGGTCCGAGGGGTGCGTCCGGCCCCGGCCGCGCCGCCGCCGCCTGCGCGCCGAGCGGCCAGCCCTCGGGGATCTCGCACACCTCGCGCAGGAAGGCTTCGACGAGCTCGGGCTGCGGCGTGACCATCTTCACGTGGTTGATGCGATCCATCTCTCTCCCATTTCGGTAATCAGGGCTGCGAGCGCGGCGGACCCGCCGCAGTGTGGCGCGCTTCGGGCGGGTCGACTGCCCATTCCGGCGAATGTTCCCAGGTCTCCTCGTACACGAGCTCCGAGATCGGCCGCCGCCGGACCGGGCCGTGGCCACCCACCGGCTTTCCGATCGTGATCGTCGCCGCGACGAACACCTTGTCGGGGATGGCGAGCAGCGCGCGGAGCTCGGGTTCGACGAACGCGTGGAACCCGGTCATCACGCCGCCGTAGCCGAGGGCCCGCGCCGCGAGCAGCAGGTTCTGGCACGCGGGATAGATCGACGCGCCCTCGGTGGGCACGGGCGGCCGGTAGCGCACGAGGCAGCCGAGTACGAGCACCGGCGATCTCTCGAAGTGGTCGACATAGTGCTGCATGGTGTCGGCGAGACGCGCCTTCGGCGTGTTGGCAACGGTTCCGGACCCGCGGTCGTAGCCGTCGGTGGCGCGCTTGCCACCCCAGATCGTGCGCGCCGACTCGCCGATGAGGCGCTTCGCCTCGAGCGCCTTCGGGCCGTCACGGAGCACGAGGAAGCGGAACGGTTGACGGTTCGACCCGCTCGGCGCGCGTGTCGCCGCGAACATCATGGTGCACAGCGCGTCGGTGGGGACCGGCTCGTCGCGGTACCGACGAACGGCACGCGTCGACGCAATGCCTTCGAGCAACCCAATCGAGTCCATCGACGTCCTCCGCGGGCGGGCAGCCACGATACCCCGGTGGTACGGTCGGCCGCCCATGGCGGACATCACCATCCCGGTTCCGCAATCGCTGCGCGCGCATCTTGCGCGTCCGTCCGGTGACGGACCCTGGCCCGGCGTGATTGTCATCCACGACGCGTTCGGCATGACGTCGGACGCGCGTGAACACGCCGACTGGTTTGCGACCAACGGCTACCTCGCGATCACGCCCGATCTCTACACGCGCGGCAACCGGGTCGCCTGCATGGTGTCGACGTTCCGTGACCTGTCCGCCCGGAAGGGTCCGGCCTTCGACGACATCGACGCGGTGCGCACTTGGCTCGCCGCGCACGACGACTGCACGGGGAAGGTCGGCGTGATCGGCTTCTGCATGGGTGGCGGCTTCGCGCTGCTCCTCGCCACCGGACACGGGTTCTCCGCGTCGAGCGTGAACTACGGGTCGGTGCCCGACGATGCCGAGACGCTCCTCGCCGCGGCCTGCCCGGTCATCGGGAGCTTCGGCGCGCGCGATCGCACGCTCCGCGGCGCGGCGGACAAGCTCACGCGCGCGCTCGAAGCCAACGGCGTGGAACACGACATCAAGGAGTATCCCGACGCCGGCCACTCTTTTCTCAACGACCATCCCAGCGTTTGGTTCACGCTGATCGGCAAGATGATCGGCGGTGGCTACGACGAAACTGCGGCGGCCGACGCGCGCCAGCGCATCCTCGCCTTCTTTGACCGCGAGCTACGCGGGAGCGGGTAGACCCATCTGCTGACGGACGACTCCGTCGGTCACGAGCGCGATGCGCGAGTTCGCACAGCGCGCCGGCTCGCCGAATCGCGATTCGATCGACGTCGGCGGCAGCGTCCCACGATTGGCGGTGAAGTCCGCCCACAGTGACGACGCGCACTCCATGTCGGCGCAGTGGCGTATCGGCGGGAAGAACAACTCGGTCCAGGCGACCGACCAGGTGTCGAGCTTGCTCCACGCGTCGGGCACGAGGATCCGACCGATCTCAGCCTCGGCGCCCGTCTCGGTGTCGCGAACCGTACCGACCCACCAGCAGGCAGCGCCCGACGCGGCGATGCGGAGCCCGTACCGGCGACCGGCAACCCACTCGTAGGGGATCAACGTCTGGTACCCGGTGCCCTCGCCGCCGAACGGTCGGGCGACGCCGCTGCCACGCGCGTCGTGGGCGTTCCAGATCGAGAAGATCGCAACCTTGGTGGGGCGACCGGGCGGGTACGAGCCGTTGGCTTGCAGTCCGACGTACCCGGCGCTCTGGGGATCACCGCTGTCACGAAACGCGAACTGGTGAGCCCAGAAGTAGCCCTGTGACGTGTCGAGCTCGGGGGTGAGGTCCCACTCGAAGCTGTCGAACCCATCGAACGCTCCGCGGGGTGCCGGCCACCGTAGATACATATAGGTGCCGCACGGTGCAGGCGGCCCCGACGACAGCGACGGGAATATCACCTGCACGTCGGCAGGTGGCGTGTAGCCGATGGGCCACTGCTGGCGTGCTGCTCTACCACTCACCGCGCCCGAACCTACCGGAGCGCGAAACGGGATAAGGCGCGCCTGGGGTGCGGTTTCCGCTCCCAGAGGCGGGCCTTTACGGGCGAGAAACGGTCAGAACTCGAGCGAGGGCCGCTTAGGTTGGTCTCAGGCTCAGAGGGCGACGATCGGCGAAGCGACAGCCAAGGACGGGCGCGTGGGCGACGGCATACCAACGGGCGAAGCAACCGAGCCGATCCCGGCGCTCCTGTCATCGACTCCTGCTGCGGTCATCGCGCCTCACCCCGGCCGCGTGTTCGTTCCCAAGTGGCTCGCGATCGGGATCGCGCTCGTGCTCATCGGCGGCCTCGGCTTCGCGATCGGCTGGATCGCAACGCCGGACGATGCCAGCCAGTCGAGCAGCGCGCCGAGCCGAGATACGACGCCGACGACGCCGAGTCCCAGCACAACGGGTCCACCGGCGACCACGACCCCTTCTGCCTCGGCGTTGTCGGACCTCGGTCTGCGCCAAGGCGACCTCACATCGTCGGTCTCGTTGCAGCTGATCCCCGGCGGGAACCGAGTCGCCGGCGCGCCCACCCTGGATTTGTGCAACGGCACATTCCCGAGCGAGTCGGAGCGCAAGGCCCGTCTCCAGGTCGTGGCCGTCGACGCCCAGGGCAACGCCACGCTGAGCACCGAGGCGGTCTTGTACGCGAACGCGGCGGCCACCGAGCGCGCGTTCACCGAGCTCGACGCGACCGCGGCCAAGTGCCCGAGCTCACCGGTGCGAAGCCCTGTGGGCGAGTCCACGGTCACGACCATGTTCAACCCTGCTCCCGACGGCTCATGGCCCCAAGTCGCGAGCGTCGACCGTCTCGCATACGAGTTCGTGACGACGGACGAGTCGGGTCAGACCCAGCACTCGATCGCCGTTTACCTCCGCCGCGGGCGCGCGCTGATGGGTATCTACTTCCCGGACCCCGACTCGCCGCAGTCCGCGGTCGCGGGGAAGACCACGATCCCGGGGATCGTCAACGTCTTCGCAACCCGTATGGCCCAGCTACCCGATTCGGTCGTCGACTAGAAGCTGCGGCAGTAGACGGTGTCGAGCTTCTGTGTGCGCGGGCGCGTGACGATGAAGATGTGGACGTCGCCGACGTCCTCCACCGCCTGGCCACCGGCATGGCCGGCGACACGGCCCATGTAGCCCTTGTTCGTCCACATCTCGATCGCGGCGGCACCATGCTCGGGATCCCACGCGAAGTCGGTCGTTCCCTCACCGGTGCCCGCCGCGGTGCCTTGCACCAGGGTGGTCACGCGGATCTCGTCGTCGCGCAGCTCGTCCGCGAGGATTCGGTCGAACATCTCGAGCGCGGCCTTCGTCGCGACGTACATCGACAACATCGGGAACGGGTCGAGCGTCGACTCGCTCGAGGTGTTCACGATGTCGCCGCCACCTGCGGCGCGCATCAACGGGATCGCGGCGCGGCACGTGTAGACCGGCCCGAGGAAGTTCGTGCTGACCTGCCGGAGGATGTCGCCGTCGCTCAAGAGCTCGACCGCGCACGGCCGGTAGATGGCGGCGTTGTTGATGAGGATGTCGAGCTTGCCGAAGCGCGACTCGATCTCCTGGAACGCGGCGCGCACGCTGTCGGGATCGCCCACATCGGTGGCGACCGGTATCGCGCGATCGCCAAGCTCGGCCGCGACCTCAGCGAGCCGCTCGGCGCCGCGCGCCAGCATCAGCACCGAGGCGCCTTCCTCGACGAACCGCTGCGCGATCCCTCGCCCGGATCCGCTCGTTGCGCCGGTGACCGCGGCGACCTTGCCGTCGACCGCTCCCATCAGCAGGACACGGTCTGGCCGTGCAGCGTCGCGTCGCCGCCGATCAGGAACAACAACGTCGGGATCACGTTCCGTTCGAGACTCGCGCCGCCGCCCGGCTGGAAGATGTTGACGCGGACTCCCTGGAAGAACCATGCACCCGCCGCGGCGCGGGTCCAGGCCACGACCGCCTGGGCGATGGTCGCGGGCAGCGCCCGCCCCGCCTCGCCCAGTTCGCCCGCCATCTCGGCGTGGTTGATCACGTGGCCGCCGCCCGACGTCGACAGGTGACGGAACGCGGCCTGATTCGCCGTGCGCGCCGTCCGCAATGACGTCTTGAACAGACCATCGAAGTCGGCGCGGCTGACGTCGACCGCGGGCTTGTCGCCTGTCGTCGGCTTGGATAGGTTCGCGAGCACGTCGAGCCCTCCCAGTTCCGAGATCGCGCGTTCGA
>JBBDHW010000037.1:81423-109994 GCA_040880805.1 Acidimicrobiia bacterium
CGTCGGCGGCGACCGCAACTGGCGCGACTGCTGCGCCCGCAGCCTGCAACGCGGCGACGGCCGGCGCCCCGAGCGGGCCGTCGGCGTCGACCACCGCGATGCGCATTCCCTCGAGCGTTGCCACGAGTACCTCCGTTTCTAGAACGCGACGTTGATCTTGCCGACCTGGATGTACTGCCCCGAGATCGCACCCGCACCCGTGGAGGCGAGGAACGCCATCACCGGGCCCATGTCGCGATCGGCGTCGGTGCCCTCGAGCATCCGGTCGGAGAGCGCGACGATCTCCGCCGGTTCGCGGCGCCGGTACTCCTCGTACATCGGAGTCCAGATCGCGGGGCACATCGAGACGACGGTGATGTTGTACCGACCCCACTCCCGCGCGATCGAGCGCGACCACCCGAGCACGCCGCCCTTCGACACCGAGTACGCGGGTGCCATCGGCATCCCACCGATGCCCGCGTCGGACGCGTAGTTGATGATCCGCCCGCCGCCCGCCTTCTGCATGTGCGGGCACGCGATCTGGTTGGTGCGGATCGTCGCCCACAGGTTGGGCTCGAGGATCTCCTCGAACTGCTCCTCGGTGACGTCCTGGGGCGTCGCCCCCCGCTCGATGCCGGCGACGTTGGCGAGCACGTCGAGGCCTCCGAGCCACTCGATGCCGCGCTCCATCACGTCGTCGAGCTGCGGCGAAGACACGTCGCACTGCTCGAAGAGGACGTCGCCGCCGAGTTCGGCCGCCTCCGCGGCTACGCCGGCTCCGACGTCGCCGCTGATGTCCATCGAGAACACGCGGGCGCCCTCGCGGGCGAACGAACGCACCGAAGCCGCGCCCATCCCGCTCGCGCCGCCGGTGAGGACGATGCGACGTCCGTCGAGGCTGCCCATCGGTCAGCCCCGCCGACTGGCGTAGCGGTCCATCTGTTCGACGTACTCCTTGAGCTCGGGGTCGGCGTCGATCATCGGTTGATACTTCTCGCGCGCCTCCCGCCGCTTCCGCGGGATGTACTCGGTGGGAAACAGTCCTTCGTGCGGGGTGTAGCCGGCGAGGATGTTCTTCGACACGGTCACACGGTGCACCTCGTCGGGGCCGTCCATGATGCTCATCATCGGCGCCGTGTTCCACATGCCCTGAAGGGGAGTGAGGTCGGTGACGCCGAGCGCGCCGTGCACGTGCTGTGCCCTCCAGACGACCTCGCGCACCACCTTGGCGGCAGTGAACTTGCACGCCGCGATGTCGGTGCGTGCCTCCTGCGCGCTCGAGTTGTCGATCTTCCACGCTGTCTGCAACACGAGGAGCCGGAGCATCTGGTAGTCGGCGTACGAGTCGGCGATGTAGTTCTGCACGCTCTGGTGCTCGGAGATGACCTTGCCGTGCGACTGGCGTGAGATCACGCGCTCGCACATCATGTCGAACGCCTTCTTCACGGTGGCCACGGTGCGCATGGCGTGGTGGATGCGACCACCGCCGAGGCGCCGTTGCGCGACCTGGTGCGCGCCGCCCTCCGGGCCGAGCAGGTTCTCGGCGGGGATCCGGACGTCGTTGTACCGGATGTGCGCGTGGATGCCCGCGCCCTCGAGGAACTCGATGCCCGGAGTTCCCTGCTCGACGATGAACATCCCGTTGTTGCACATCACGATGAGGATGTCCGCGAATTTGCCGTAGCTGCTGAACCACTTCTCGCCGTTGATGACCCACTCGTCGCCGTCGCGCTCAGCGTGCGTGACGAACGCGCGAGGGTCGGAGCCGCCCTGCGGCTCGGTCATCGAGTAGCACGAGCGCATCGTCTGGGCGAACAGCGGCTCGAGGTACTTCTTCTTCTGCTGCTCGGTGCCGTACGTGGCGAGGATCTCCATGTTTCCGGTGTCGGGAGCCTGGCAGCCGAAGATCGCCGGCGCCGCGCCGTACGCGCCGAGGATCTCGTTGAGGAGCGCGAGCTTGAGCTGACCGAAGCCGGGGCCACCGATGTCCTTGTCGAGGAAGATGCCCCAGAGGCCCTGCTCCTTCACCTGATTCTTGAGCCCGTCCACGAGGCGTTCAACCGACGGCGGACGGCCGATCGGCCAACCGGCGGCGGGGAACGCGAGCGTCAGCGGCTCGATCTGCTCACGGCAGAATTGTTCGACCCAGTCGAGCTTCTCCTGGAATTCGAGATCGGTCGAGAAGTCCCAGGCCATTGCGTCCCCCTGACAGTTCGCGGTGCGTTTGCGGTTACGGCAAGAGCGAGAGTGCGTTGTCGCGCATGATCTTCTTGATGTCGGCCTCGCTCAGCTTCTGGATGCACTCGACGTAGTCACCGGGCGCGATGTTGCCCTCCGGGTGCGGCCAGTCGGACCCGAACAGTACGTGGTCGACACCGATGAGCTCGGTGAGGCCGACGACGTCTTCCTCGGGGAACGGCGACACGTACACCTTCTCCTTGAACACGTCGGAAGGACGGTCGTCGAGCTTGGCGCCGAAGGCTTCGATGCGGCGCTCGAGCATGCCACCGGCGTGGTCGAGCGTCTCCAGCGCGTACGGCACCCACTTACAACCCATCTCGATGCTCGCGACGCGGACGTTCGGATAGCGGCCGAACAGGTTGCCGAGGACAAGGGCCATCGTGGTGTCGAGGATGCCGCGGTCGGCGACCAGCGCCGCCGAGAGCATGGCCTGGTACATGCGGTCGGTGACCGGCGTGCGGCCCCACATCTCCTCGAACGCGTCGCCGTACACGGTGGGTCCACCGAACGCGTGGTACGCGGCGAGGGTGCCGCTCTCGTTCATACGTGACCAGAACGGGTCCCACACCGGATCGGCGGGTGAGCGGCCGGCGGCCGGACCGGGTCGGATCGATACCACCTTCGCGCCCTTCTCGAGCACGAAGTCGAGCTCCTTGGCTGCGAGCTCGGGATCGAGCATCGGGATGTAGGGCGGCGCGTAGAGGCGGTCGTGGTAGTTGTAGCTCCAGTCTTCGTCGAGCCACTGGTTGAAGGCGTGGAACACGTCGTACGCCATCACCGGGTCGTCCGCCATGTAGTGCTCGACGCAGTCGCCGAGCGTGGGGAAGAGGAAGTTCTTCTCGACGCCCTGCTCGTCCATCACCGCGAGGCGAGCGTCGCGGTGTTGGTACTCCTCGGGGAGTGGCCCGAGCTCGCCATACCGACGGGTGTCGAATCCGCTGATGTTGCGTTCGCCCGTGGCCTCTTGAAGCTCCTTCAGCCGCTCATGGAACGCGCCCGGCCGCGCGATCGGGTTGAACGTGGGGTTGGGCACCCCGGTGCTCACGCGGTCCCCGAACATGATGTGACGTCGCTTGCCTTCGGACACCCACCGCACGTATCGCTTCACGCGCTCGTCGCCATACCGGGTAAAGGCGTCCTCGGCCTCGTAGTAGTGGTTGTCGGCATCGAAGAGCTTGAAGTCCATGGGACGGCCTCCTGTGGCGATCGCCAGGTCCGGTGCCTAGTGTCGCGCGCCGTGGTCGAGGACCTCCAACACGCTCCGGTCGACGAGTTCTGGGACCGCTTCAAGAGCGTGATGGGGCCGGACGGCTTGATGACGTACCGCTACCTCGGCAGCCGGTCCACCATCGGGAGCGACGGCACGGTCGAGGGCGCGATGGTCATTCGCCGCGACATGCGCAACGCCGCGGGCGGCCTGATGGCCTCGCCCCTGTCGATCGCGATCGCCGACGCGGCCGGCGTGACGGGCGACGCGGTCTCGGTGCCCGCGCCGGTGATCAGCTCGGTGCACGTGCTCGATCCCGGTCACGACGTCACCGAGATCCGTGTCCGCAGCTCGCGCATCCACGACGGCCGCACGATGGGCTTCGGCGACGCGGAGATCCGCGACGCGGCACGGCCGGATCGGATCGTCGCCGTCACGCGCGGGATGGGCGTGAAGCTCGCGGCCGCGCCCGCGGGTTACGAGTACGTCGACCCTGGGCCCGGTGTACCCGATTCTCCGGAGCTTCCTCCGCTGCACGAAGCATTCGGTGCGCGGCGGCGGGCGGAAGGGGGATGGGCGCTTCCCGAGCTCGACGCCAGGCTCGGGTCCACGTCGGGATCTCTGCACCATGGCGCGACGCAGGTGGTGCTCGAGGCCGCCGCCATGGAGCTGGCCGAGGCCGCGGCCGGCACCGACGCGCTCCAGATCGAAGACTGGTCGGTGATGTTCGTCGCGCGTGGCACCGTGGGTCCGTTCGTCACCAGCGGTGACTTCTTGGGCGGTGATGTGGTCCACGACGGTCTCGACCGTTTCGCGTGCCGGATGACGTTGCGCGACGAAGGCAACGGGAACCGCGTGATCGCCTCCGCGTTGGCGGTGCTCCGCCCGAGTTCGTAGCCTGCACCCCAACGACCAACGACTGTTTGGGAGCGTCACCGTGTGGGACTTCGAGACCGAACCCGAATTCCAGAAGAAGCTCGACTGGATGGACGAGTTCATCCGCAACGAGATCGAGCCACTCGACCAGGTGCTCGACGTCAACGTGTTCGAGAGCCCGACCGGCGGGCTGCGCACGCTGATCAACCAGCTCAAGCAGGAGGTGCGTGACCAGGATCTCTGGGCGTGTCACCTCGACCCCGACCTCGGCGGGCAGGGCTACGGCCAGTTGAAGCTCGCGCTGATGAACGAGCTGCTCGGCCGGTCGATGTGGGCG
Organism: Acidimicrobiia bacterium; assembly: GCA_040880805.1. Classification (NCBI taxonomy): domain Bacteria; kingdom Bacillati; phylum Actinomycetota; class Acidimicrobiia; species Acidimicrobiia bacterium. The sequence goes on from JBBDHW010000037.1 coordinate 86,064, forward strand.
CCGATCATCTTCGGTTGTGCCGCTCCCGACACCGGCAACGCCGAGATCATTGCGGCGTACGGCACCCCCGAGCAGAAGGAGAAGTGGCTCCAGCCGCTGCTCGACGGCGAGGTGTTCTCCTGCTACTCGATGACCGAGCCGCACGGCGGGTCCGACCCGACGCAGTTCAAGTGCCGCGCCGAGCGCGACGGCGACGAGTGGGTCATCAACGGCGACAAGTTCTTCTCGTCGAACCTACGGACGGCTTCGTTCATCATCGTGATGTGCGTGACCAACCCCGACGTGGACCCGTACCAGGGCATGTCGATGATCCTCGTGCCGTCCGACACGCCCGGCATCCGGGTGCTGCAGGACATCGGGCACCTCGGTCAGACGTTCGGCGGAGGAATGCACGCGCACGTCCGGTACGAGAATGTACGCGTCCCCTATGAGAACGTGCTCGGCGGCGAGGGGAAGGCGTTCGAGGTGGCGCAGCGTCGCTTGGGTGGTGGACGCATCCACCACGCGATGCGCACGGTCGCGACGTGCCAGCACTACTTCGAGATGATGTGCGAGCGCGCGCTGAGCCGCCACACCAAGGGTGAAGCGCTGGCGAACAAGCAGATGGTGCAGGAGCAGATCGCCGAGTCGTGGATCCAACTCCAGGAGTTCCGCCTGCTCGTGCTCTACACCGCGTGGCTCATCGACAACACGAACGCACGTCAGGTGCGTCACTACGTGTCGGCGTGCAAGGTGCGGGCGTCGCAGATCATGTCCGACATCGGCTCGCGCGCGACGCACTTGCACGGCGCGCTCGGAGTGTCGAACCTGATGTCCCTCGGCGGCAACGGCGAGATCATGGCTACGGTCGACGGTCCCACCGAGGTGCACCTCGTGACAGTGGCGCGGCAGGTGATGAAGGAGCACAGGCCGTCGCCCGACAACTGGCCCACCATGTTCCGGCCGCGCCGTCTCCTCGAGAGCCGGCGCGAGTTCGACAAGATCGTGGAGCATCGCCTCGATCCTTCCGATCGCGACGAGCTGCATGCGCTGGTGGAACAGGGGCAGGCGAACGACGCGGCCGTCAAGCGCTTCGAGGAGTACCTCGAGCTCACCGCGAACGTGTAGCTCTGCTATAGGGTCCCCCGTCGGTCGGTGCGCCGCAATGAGCGAGGTGGGTCGATGAGTTCAGTGGCTGAGGGCACCCTGATCGACCGCGGTGCTGTCGATGAGCTGCAGGCATCGTTTCGGGGTGAGCTCGTCCGCCCGGGTGATGGTGGTTACGACGAGCACCGCAAGGTGTGGAACGGCTCCATCGATCGACGTCCCGGGCTCATCGCCCGATGCGCCGGCGTCGCCGATGTCCGTCACGCCGTCCGGTTCGCGCGCGAGCACGGGCTCGTCGTTGCCGTACGCGGGGGCGGTCACAGCTTTCCCGGTCTCTCGGTGTGCGACGACGGCATGGTCATCGACCTCGGGCCGATGAAGGGAATCCGGGTGGATCCCGAGGCGGGGACGGTGCGCGCGCAGGCCGGCGTGCTGCTCGGCGAGCTCGATCGTGAGACGCAGACGTTCGGGCTCGCGGTCCCGTCGGGGATCGTCACCCACACCGGCATGGCGGGCCTCACGCTCGGCGGTGGTATCGGGTGGATCATGCGGAAGTACGGGCTCACGATCGATCAGCTGCAGTCCGTGGACGTGATCACCGCCGACGGCGAGTTCGTGAAGGCCAGCGAGGACCACAACGCGGACCTCTTCTGGGGAGTGCGGGGCGGCGGCGGGAACTTCGGCATCGTCACCGACTTCGAGTTCCGGCTGAATCCGTTGGGCCCCTACGTCGTGGCGGGCCCGGTCTTCTGGCCGGTGGAAGACGCCCCGGACGTGCTGCGCTTCTACCGCGACTGGATCACAGACTGCCCCGACGAGCTCATGACGATCGTCGTGCAGCGGAGGGCGCCGGCGCTGCCCGTCGTCCCTCCCGACCTGGTCGGCAAGCTCGTCGTGGCGGTCGTCGCCTGTTACGCGGGTCCGATCGAGGATGGCGAGCGGGTCGTGCGGCCGCTCAAGGAGTTCGGATCACCCGTGCTCGACCTCTGCCAGCCGAAGCCCTACCTGGCCCACCAGCAGATGTTCGATCCGTCGTTCCGGCACGGCTGGTGGTACTACGTCCGATCCTGTGACGTCGCAGAGCTCGACGACGACGTCATCGACATCGTCGTCGAGCACGGCAGGGGCATTACGTCGCCGGTCAGCAGCGTCGCCCTGTGGCAGATGGGCGGAGCGGTTGCACGCGTCGGCGAGGGCGCGACCGCGTTCAATGGGCGCCACGCGGGGTTCACCTTCAACATCAACGGCAACAGCGAAACCGCTGATGGCTTCGAGAACGAGCGCCAGTGGGCTCGCGACTACTGGTCCGCTCTCGCACCCCACCACACCAGCGTCTACGTGAACTTCCTCATGGAAGAGGGCGAGGAGCGGGTCCGGCAGGCGTACGGCGCCGACAAGTACGACCGGCTGAAGGCCCTCAAGCGCAAGTACGACCCGACGAACTTCTTCAGGCTCAACCAGAACATCAAGCCCGACTGATTCCGTCGTTCAGTGCTCGGCACTGGGCGATCACCTGCGCAACGTGACGGTCGCCGCTGCCCTGGTCGTGGATTTCGACCGCGACCGTCGCGCGATCGTCGTCGAGTTGGAGCAACTGCGTGGTCGAACGCGCGGGCCCGACGCGCGCGGCGCGCAGATAGCGGATGTCGAGGTCGTCGACGACGAACGTTCGCCCGGTTTCAGCTGACACGAGCGTCTGCGCGGCCATCTCGCCCAGGAGCGCGAGCACGCCTCCCTGGATCGTGCCGGTCGAGTTCGTCAGATCGCCTCGGAGGTACGCCTCGCCGATGCCGGGCTCGAGCATCCGGAGCCCGACGCGCTCGGTGAACGGGACCGCCAGCGTGGGCTCGCCCCGGCGAACGGCCCCCGCCCCGAACCCCTCGGGCCGGACGTCGACCGGTCGGGGCGACGCGATGAACGAGCCCACCGCGACCGCGAACGCGGTGTCTTCCCCGGGAACGACGAAGATCGTCTCGCCGACGGTGAGCGTGCGGCCCGTCCTGAGGATGCGTCCGTCCATCTCGTAGCGGCCGAGCGGCGGCGCGCGCAGGATCCTGACTCGGAAGTCGACGGTGACTGCGACCTGCGGTGCAGTCGCGATCCCGGCGAGGATTCCGGTGACGATGTCGGACAGCGTGAGCATCACCGCGATGTGCGGGAAGTCGGTGCCCGGCACGCACAGCTCGGGAATGTTCCATCCCCGTCCGCGCCCCACTCCTTCCTCGAGCTCGTGACTGAAGCCGAGTTCGCCGGTGAAGTGCGTCGCCGGATTCATCTGCATGCCGGATCCCTGCATGAAGGTGGCACGCTACCCGGCTCCGAATATCGCTCTCGGCAGCTTCGCTGCCCGGCCGCAGGGCCACGCCTCGCTGCGCCGCAGGGTACCTACGGCGCAGACGCTCGGCTCGTGGTCGTACGCTTCCCACCATGCTTGCTGCACTGGGTATCGATCTCGACGCGAACACGGTCGACCTGTCGTTTCGCGAACCGCCACTGAGCGACCGCTCCGGGCGACCGCTGATGTTCGGCATGGGTGATGCGGTCGCGGGCCCGCTCCTCGGCCTGTTCTACGACGCGCCGTCCACGCCCGAACAGCTCGCGGGGCCACCCGATCTCGCGCCGGCGCACAGTCACTCGTGCGACAACTTCCGCATCTGCATGAAGGGCGAGCTCATCGTCGGACAGGAGCGTTATCGCCACGGAGAGTTCCGGCTACAACAGTCGGGCCGTCCGTACGGGCAGGACGGCGATGCCCCGCACGTCGACGGCAACTGGCGCATCATCTTCTTCGCCGACCGGCGCGGTCATCTCGTGCGCCCGACGAACCCAGACATCCGCGCGCAGTACCGCGCGGCCGCGCCCGCCTCGCAAGAGCGTTACGGCGACCTGCTACCCGAACTCCTCGACGACGACGACGGTGGCGTTGTGGGCATGGTCACCAACCTCACGACCCCGTTGAGCAAGCTCGGACACATCGACGGCTCGTTCCGCGACGCCGAAACCTGGGACACGCTCGGCGCGTCGAAGGTCGCGGCCGCGCTCCTCGGGCTGCCCGACCTCGGACCGGTCGTGCTGTTGTTGCGCACGCCCGCCGCTCAAATCGCCGCGCCCGCGTGCACGTTCGGCACCGAAGGTTTCCGGCTAATCGTCGCCGGGTCGTACACCCTCGACGGTCGGGCGCGCACGACGGGCGACATGCGCTTCCAGGCCGCGGACACGCCTTGGGAGCGCGTCGTCGCGGGACCCGACGGTCTCGACGAGGTCGTCATCCTCGGCGACCGCCGCGGAGCGTTCGCGACGCTGCACGACGAATCCGGCGCGGGAGCATGGACACGCGACTTCGATTCGCTGCTCAGTTCGCTCCGCGGCCGACTAGGAGAGCTTGCCTGACCGTTCGTCAACGAGCGCGGATCGGTTGACCTTCCCTGCCGCCGACCGCGGGATGCGCTCGACGATCTCGAAGTCCTTCGGCACCTTGTATGCCGAGAGCCGCGACTTGCAGTGCTCGCGGAGCTCTTCTGGGTCGGGTGCGCGCTCGGGATCGGTGGGCTGCACGATCGCGTGCACCCGATGTCCCCACTCGGGATCGGGGAGGCCGACGACCACGACGTCGAGCACGCCCTCGTGTTCGGTGATCACTGCTTCGACCTCGGCCGGGTACACGTTCGCGCCGCCGGAGACGATCATGTCGCGCCGCCGGTCGGCGATGTACACGAAACCATCCTCGTCGACGTAGCCCATGTCGCCGAACGACCCGAACCCGTCCGGCGTTCCCTCGGGTGTGGGAACGCCGATGTACTGGTATCGCGGCCCCGCGTTGTGAGTGCGGATGAAGATCTCGCCGATCTCACCAGTGGGGACCTCGTCGCCCTGCTCGTCGAGGATCTTCACCTCTCCGTTGAGCGGCAGGCCGACGGTGCCGGGGTGCTCGAGCCACTGGTCGCCGGTGCACATCACCAAACCGTGGCCCTCACTGCCGCCGTAGCTGAAGCAGAACCTCTCGGGCGGGATGAGCTCGAACCACGCGCGCGGGACCCACTCCGCGATCGACGCGCCGCCGTACACGATGCGCTCGAGGCTGCTGAAGTCGCGCGACTTCACGCCTTCGAGTCGCGCGACGCGCATCAACATCGTCGGCACCATCACGGTGAATACCACGCGGTAGCGCTCGATCAGGTCGACGGCGCGCGCCGCGTCGAATCGCTCCATCAAGACGATCGGGCAATCCTGGAGCAGCGGGTTGTAGGCGTACGCCCATCCGTTCACGTGGTAGAGCGGCGAGGTCGTGAGATACGTCTTCCCGGAGGTGCTGCCCATCACCTGCAACATCTGCTCGTCGGCGGCCATGACCCCGGGTGACGGCGTCGCCACGATCTTGGGGGTACCGGTCGCGCCCGACGTCGCGATCAGGCGCGTGTACTCCGGGACTCGATCCGGGTAGAGCGCCGTGGTGGGCAGATCCGTCGTGTTCCCGATGTCGTCGGCGGACACGGTGTCCGGCGCTGGGTTGTCCCACGCCGCGACCACCAACTTGGCGTCCGCCACCGCCAGCAGCCGGTCACGCTCCCACTCGGGTAGGTCCCACCGCAACGGCAGCACCGACACGCCGAGCTTCCACGCGCCGAACACCGAGAACAGGTGTTCGGGGGAGTTGCGCAGGGCGACGACGATCATGTCGCCCTGGTCGACGCCGCGTCCTTCGAAGTAGTGCGCCATCTGGTTGCCGCGGCGCTCGAGCTCTGCCCAGGAGATCGGCGTCTCGGTGCCGTCTTCTGCGGCGAAGACCACCGCGACGTCGTCGGGGTGCTCCTCTGCCAGCAGGGTGAGCCGGTGTCCGTACGAGACCGATTCGGTCATGCAGCATCTGCTCCCACGTGTACGACTTGACCGTTCGGGGCATCGTCGACGACCAATCGCAACGCCTCCTCGGCACAATCCTCCACCGTCGGGAGTCCGCGTTCCACGAGCGGGTCGAGCAGTTCCGGCGGCAGTTGGCGCAGCATGTCGGTGAGCGCGCCCGGCGAGAGTGCGTTGACCTTGATCCCGAACGCTTCGAGCTCTCGCGCCAGGGTCAGCGTGAGTCCGACAACGCCGCCCTTGGCGGCACCGTACGCGGAGAAGCCCGGCACGCCGTGCGTGCCGGCCCCCGACGTGACGTTCAGGACCCGCCCCCAACCTGCCTGCTTCATGCCCGGCACGAGCTCGCGGATCGCGTACATGGGGCCGGTGAGGTTCACCGCGAGGTTTCGCTCCCATTCGTCATCGGTGAGCCGCGTGATCGCACTGCGGGTGGAGATGCCCGCGTTGTTCATCAGCACGTCGATCGTGCCCACCTCTTCTTGTGCGCGCGCACACAGCGCACGGACGGATTGCAGGTCGGAGACGTCGGCCCCGATACCTATCGCGTTCGGCAGCTCGGCCGCCGCCGCGGCACTGGCGGCATCGTCGCGCCCGTTCACGACCACCCGCGCGCCTTCGGCGGCGAACAAGGCTGCCGTCGCGCGGCCGATACCGCGCGTGGAACCCGTGATCAGGGCGACGTGCCCGTCGAGTCGACCCATGCGTGCAACCGTCAACGGCTCGGCTCGAACTTCTGGAGACGTTCGATGCATTCAGCGGTGAGGGCCGGGATCGCGGTCGGCCAGCTTCCCGCCGTCGGCGCGTTGCCACTCGCCTTGCGCATGCGCTTCATGAGCAACGACGTGGCCGCCGCCTCCTTGTAGCGGATCAGGCAGTGGAACCACTCGAGGTCGGTGGGTTCCGCGCCCGAGGCTTCTACGTACGCGGCGAACAGCGCGTCGGCGGTGGGCATCCCGGTTGGCCCCGGGTTACTCGCCATCGGGTGCTTCGCCTCGTCGGTGAAGAACAGGAACCACGCGAGGTCGAGGCGCGGGTCGGAGAGCGACCAGATCTCCCAGTCGATGAGCGCGCTCACCGCGGCGCCGTCGCAGAGCATGTTGCCGAGTCGGTAGTCGCCGTGACAGATGCGCGGCGGAAGTGCTGCGGGCATCGTCGCGAACAGCAGTTCCTGCGCCTCGAGATAGCGCGCGCTCATCTCCTCGTCGACGGTCTCGAACGCGTGTGTCCACCGCTTGATCTCGTCGGTGAGCGTCGTCTCCTTCTCGGCCGCGAGGCCCACCTTCCGCGGATCGACTTGGTGCAACGCGGCCAGCATCGCGGCGGCGGCAAAGGCCCGATCCGGGATCAGGGGCATCACGTCGGGTGATGGTGCCTGCAGCAGCGGTTCGAGGCATTCGCCCGCGACCACGTTCATCGCGTGGAATGGAGAGACTTCGGGAGGATCACCGTCGTCCTCGAAGAAGATGGACGGCACGCGCACGCCGGGGGCGCCGTCGAGCGCACGCATCAGCCGGGCCTGGCGTGCTACGTCGCGGTTGCGTACCGGCAGGAGACCGGGCGGGGCGACCTTCAGCACGATGCGCTCGGTTTCGGGCGGTCCGCTTGCGACGTGCGCGGTGAACGTCAGGCTCGACGCACCGCCGGTGAGTGGCTGGACGTCGTCGATCGTGCAGCCGGGCGCCCAGCTCTGCGCGGCCGCGGTCGCGCGAGCTGCCAGCTGGTTGAGGTCGACTTCACCGGGCATTGGTCGTTCCCTTTCAATCGCTCTCGTCCGGTCGGGCCGGGACATTCTGCCTTCAATCGCCGGGTTGGTCAGAAACGTCACCGCGAGCTGCTGCGCCACGAGATGCGCGAGGGTGTGCGCTTCATGCTCGCCCTCATCGTCCGGCGTCTCGTCAGCCTCATCCCGGTTCTCCTGATCGTCTCCTTCGTCGTGTTCATGCTCAGCGAGCTCGTTCCCGGCGACGCGGCCACCACGCTCGCGGGCGGAGCGGATGCCACACCCGAGAGAGTTGCCGAGGTCCGCACCCAGCTCGGCCTCGACCGCCCGGTCCTCGAGCGCTACGGCGACTGGCTCCGGGACGCGGTGCAACTCGACTTCGGCTCGTCGCTGCTGAACCAGTCGGGGCCGACCATCGCCGAGGAGATCGCGGCCCGCCTTCCCGTGACCTTCTCGATCGCCCTCGCCGGCCTGTTCGTGAGCGTGCTCATCGGGATCCCACTCGGGATTCTCTCCGGGATGCGCCCCGGTGCCCCCGTCGACCGGGCGAGCGTCACCGGGACGAGCATCGGCCTCGCGATCCCCAGCTTCGTCGTCGCCCTGTTCCTGATCACGGCGTTCGCGCTGGATCGTGACTGGTTCCCGGCGCTCGGCTACACACCCTTCAGCGAGGATCCGTGGGAGTGGCTGCGGTCGATCACGCTGCCCGCGCTCTCCATCGGCCTGTTCGCAGGCGCGTCGGTCGCGCGGCAAGTGCGCGCCGCGATCATCGACGTCCTCCAGTCGAACTACGTGCGAACGGCGCTCTCAGTGGGAACGGGCACGGGCAGGACCGTCGTGAAGTACGCGTTCAAGAACGCCGCCATTCCCGCGGTGACGGTCTTGGGGCTGCAGCTGAGCGGGTTGCTCGGCGGGGTGGTCATCATCGAGCAGATCTTCTCGATCCCCGGTCTCGGTACCTACCTGCTCCGCGCGCTGAGCGCGCCCGACGTTCCCGTGATCCAGGCGGTCACGCTCACGTTCGTGATCATCCACGTGGTGATGAACCTCGCCGTCGACATCAGCTACGGCTTCCTGAATCCCAGGGTGCGCGTCTCGTGAACGACGTCCCGCGCGATCCCTCGCTGATCCAGGATCCGGGGCTTGCCTTCGACGAGGCAATCGTCGCGACGCGCACGCCGAGCCCGTTCCGGCGCGCGTTCCGCCGGCTCCTGCGCGACAAGCCCGCAGTGATCGCTTTGACATTCTTGGTCGTGCTCATCCTCGCGGCGCTCTTCGCTCCGCTCGTTGCACCCCACGATCCGGACCAGCTCACCGTGGCGCACCCGTTCTCCGGGTCGAGCTGGAACACGCCGCTCGGCACCGACAGCCTCGGGCGCGACACGCTGAGCCGCATCCTCTACGGCGCGCGGGTCTCGCTGAGCTCGGGCTTCGAGATCGTGATCGTCGCGCTGATGTTCGCGATCCCGATCGGGCTGCTCGCGGGCTTCCGCGGCCGCGGCACCGACAACGTGCTCATGCGGATCATGGATGGCCTGGCGAGCTTCCCGGCGTTGGTCCTCGCGCTCGCGGTCGTCGGTGTCCTCGGGCCGGGGCTCGAGAACGCGGTACTCGCGATCGCGATCGTGGTGATCCCCGGGTTCGCGCGGCTCATCCGCGCGCAGACACTCGCGGTGCGCCAGGAGACGTTTATCGAAGCCTCGCGCTCGATGGGTACGAAGCCGGGCCGTGTGCGGCGCAAGCGGGTGCTCCCGAACGTGGCGTCGCCGCTGATCGTCGGGGTGTCACTCGCGATCGGGGGCGCGCTGATCGCGGAGGCGAGTCTGAGTCTGCTCGGGTTCGGGGCGACGCCGGGTGAGCCGAGCTGGGGCTCCATGATCCAACAGGGGCGCAGCTTCGTCTACACGCATCCGTGGCAGGTCTTCGTCCCGAGCATCGCGCTCGCGCTCACGATCCTCGCGTTCAATACTTTCGGCGACGGCATTCGCGACGCGCTCGGCCTCGGATTGCCCAAGGGGAAGCAGGCCATCAAAGGCCGCCTTGGCCTCACCACCGTCCAACGTGTCGCCGACGGTCGGACGCCGGCGCCCGCGTCGGAACCCGCGCCGGGCGAAGCGCCGGGCGAAGCGCTGCTCAGCGTGTCCGGACTGTCGGTGCAGTTCCTCACCGAGCTCGGGCCGGCGACGGTCGTCGACCGCGTCAGCTTCTGCGTGCGCGAGCGAGAGATGATCGGCATCGTCGGCGAGTCGGGATCGGGCAAGACCGTCACGTCGTTGGGCCTGATGCGTCTCGTACCGTCGCCACCGGGTCGCATTACCTCCGGCTCGGTGCTGTTCGACGGCCGCGACCTGCTGTCGCTCACGCTGCGCGAGATGCGCGAGGTGCGCGGCGACGAGATCGCGATGGTGTTCCAGGACCCCATGACCAGCCTCAACCCCGTGTTCACGATCGGTACCCAGCTCGTCGACACGATTCGGTTGCATCGCAAGATGAAGAAGCGGCAGGCAAGGGCGCGCGCGCTCGAGCTCCTCGAGATGGTCGGCATTCCCGACCCCGAGCGCCGGATCAAGGACTATCCGCACCAGCTGTCGGGGGGTATGCGCCAGCGCGCGCTGCTCGCGCTCGCGCTCTCCGGCGAGCCGCGACTGCTCATCGCTGACGAGCCGACGACCGCACTCGACGTGACGGTGCAGGCCCAGATCCTCGACCTGCTCAGGTCACTCCAGGACCGGCTCGGCATGGCGGTGATCTTCGTCACGCACGACCTCGGTGTGATCGCCGACCTCTGCTCGCGGGTGGTGGTGATGTACGCGGGTCAGGTGGTGGAGGAGGCTTCGGTCGACGATCTGTTCGCACATCCTCGGCACCCGTACACCGAGGGCCTCCTCGCTGCCATTCCGCAACTCGGGGTCGGGAACGAGCGCCTGGCGGCCATCCCCGGCGTCGTGCCGGCTCCCACCGAGATGCCGGTCGGTTGCCGGTTCCACCCGCGGTGTCCCTACGCGATCCCGGACTGCTCCAGCATGCCGGTCGAACTGCGCGCCGCGAGCGACGGACACCGCGCGCGCTGCATCCGTGTCGACGACCTCGCGCTGGAGGGTGCGAAATGACCGCGCTCCTCGCAGGCTCCGGTGTGGTGAAACACTTCCCGATTCAGCGCGGGTTGCTCCGTCGCACCGTGGGCCACGTGCGCGCGGTCGACGGCGTCGACCTCGGTGTCGACGCCGGCGTGACCGTCGGGTTGGTAGGGGAGTCGGGCTCGGGGAAGACGACGCTGGCGCGGGTGCTCTTGCGCCTGCTCGATCCCACCGCCGGCACCATCACATTCGACGGCAGCGATATCACCACCATTCCCGAACGCAAGATCCGTGGGCTGCGCCGCGGCATGCAGCTCGTGTTCCAGGACCCGTACTCGTCGTTCGATCCGCTGGCGACGATCGCCGACAGCCTGGCCGAACCGATGCGCAACTATCTCGATCTCGATGCCAAGGGGCGCGCCGAACGGATCGGCGAACTGTTGCGCACCGTGCGTCTGAATCCTGAGCACCGCAACCGCTACCCGCGCGAGTTTTCCGGCGGTCAGCTCCAACGCGTCGCGGTTGCGCGCGCGCTCGCACTGTCGCCCAAACTGCTGGTGCTCGACGAGCCCGTGAGCAGTCTGGACGTGTCGATCCAGGCGGACGTGATCAATCTGCTCGCCGACCTCCAGTCGGAGCTCGGGCTGGCGTATCTCTTCATCGCGCACGACCTCGCTCTCGTTCGGCACGTGAGCACACGGATCGCGGTGATGTACCTGGGGCGGATCGTCGAACACGGCGCCGCCGCCGAGGTGTACAACCGGCCGAAACATCCCTACACCGAGGCGTTGCTGTCCGCGATTCCCATTCCGAACCCCGTGCGCCAGCGCGTCCGTGAACGGATCGTGCTCGAGGGCGACATCCCGTCTCCGGCCGCGCCGCCTCCGGGGTGCCACTTCCACACCCGCTGCCCGCACGCGATGGAGGTGTGCCGTACGATCGATCCGCCTGCGTTCCAGACGCCCGACGGCACGACTGTCTTCTGTCACTTGCACACCGAGGGCCCGCACCTCGCGGGTGATTCGGTCCTCAGCTTGAACACGCGCGCGGGTGAGGCGCCGTGAGCGCGACCGACCCGTCCGACGTATTGCTCGAGTTCCTGACGCTCGAGGAGCTCGACACGAACCTGTACCGGGCCGGGAATCCGGACGAACAGTTCATGCCCCACCTCTATGGCGGCCAAGTCGCCGCGCAGGCGCTTCGCGCCGCGGCGCACACGGTGCCCGACGACCGGCACCCCCACTCGTTGCACGGCTACTTCCTCCGTGGTGGGCGTCCGGACCGGCCGACGATCATGGCGGTCGACCGTGATAGGGATGGAGGCTCGTTCTCGGCGCGCCATGTCAACGCGTTGCAGGACGGCGAGGTGATCTTCAGCGCGCTGGCGTCGTTCCACGTCGACGAAGAGGGCATCGACTACCACGTGCCCGGTCTGCCCGAGGTCGATGCGCCCGAGTCGCTGCCCGAGCACGATCGGGTCGGGCACAACGCGATGTTCGACGTGCGATACCTCGTCGCGAGTGCCACGGACCCGTGGGCGTCGAGTCGGATGTGGGTGCGCCCTCGTTCGACGCTTCCCGACGACCGGGTCATGCGCGCGTGCGTGCTCACCTATGTGTCCGACATGGGATGGGCGTTCGGCGCGGTGCCGGGGAACGACGGCATCGGCGGGCCGAGCCTCGATCACGCGGTGTGGTTCCACCGGTCGATTCCCGTCGACCAGTGGATGCTGCTCGACCTTCAACCGGTGTCGGTGGCGGGCGCGCGCGGTGTGTACATCGGCACCATCCACGACCGCGCGGGTACCTTGGCGGCTTCGATCGCGCAGGAGGTGCTCCTGCGGTCCCGTCGCTAGGAGGGAAGCCATGCCGGTTGCGTTCGTCACCGGAGCCAGCCGCGGCATCGGCGCGTCGACGGCGATCGCGCTCGCCGGGGCCGGCTACGACGTCGCGATCACCGCGCGCACCCTGCGCGAGGGCGAAGGCAAGCGCTGGCACGAGCACGGCGACGCGCGTCCGCTCGCCGGGAGCCTGGAGACCGTCGCCGCCGCGATCGAAGTGGCCGGGAGCCGGCCGTTGCTGCTCGCGATGCATCTGCTCGACCGCGACCCGCTCGCCCCCGCGGCCGACGCCACCCTCGAGGAGTTCGGGCGTGTCGACCTGGTGTGCAACATCGGCATCTACCAGGGTCCCGGATCGGGCCTGATCCTGGAGACGCCGGTCGAGCTCTTCGCGCGGCACTTCGAGGGCGACGTGCTCGCACCGTTCGTGCTGCTCCAGCGGTTCCTTCCCGCGATGATCGACCAGGGCGGTGGCACCGTCGTGAACATGAGCTCGTACGTCGTGCTGAACGACCCGCCCGGTACGATGAACGAGAACGGGTGGCCGCTCGGGTACACGGTGGCAAAGGCCGGCATCGATCGCTTCGCGGGAGTGCTCAACGCGGAGCTCGGCAACCAGGGGATCGTCGCCTACACGGTCGACCCTGGTTTCGTGGCCTACGGCGACGAGTTCGCAGAGATGCTCGAGAAGTACCCGGGCATGCCGGTCTCGCCGCCTGACGCGAGTGCCGCCGCGATCGTGTGGCTGGTGACGTCACCCGACGCGAAGCGGTTGATCCACAAGCACGTCTTCCTGCCGGACCTGGCGCACAAGTACCAGCTGGTTCCGCTCTGGGAAGGCCCGGGGACGCCGTACCCGCACTGACCTTCGCGGGCCGCGGGCGGGTCGACGCCCGCAGGTTCGCAGCGGGCCGCCACCATTGGCTCGCTCGCTGCGGGCCGGGATACCCGTCCCGCGGGCGCTCGCTCCCGATCGGTCTCGACCGACGCCTGCAACCGCCTCGAACAGGGGCATCGGTTCGCCCGCTCGACCTCTACGTGGCACTCCGGATGGGACAAACCTCAGACCCGAGGCAGCGCTTGCCGAAATCTCCGTGGCCTGGTCGCCAGGTTGAGGTGACGCCCACGAAGCACAGTCCGCCCGCACTTATCGCACCGGTTTGGGGCGCGCTATGCGCGACGTTCTGTGCGCGGTGGCGCGTGATTCTGTACCTCGGTTCGCCGAGCAGCGGAAGGTCATGTCGTCGCGTCGTCGGTCGTCGTTCGCGATGACGGCCTCGCTCGGTTGTTCCGGTTCGGACGTCGTGTCTTACTTCCGGAGACCACAACGACGGTGCGCCTCGAGACCGTCGGCGCGGTTGGGGTCATCGAGGGCACCATCGTCGTCGTGGCTATTTGCTGCACGATGGTCTGTTCTCTGTGCCCGTTCAAGGTTCGACACTCCGGCGGGCACTGAACATGTACGGCTACCGCGTCATCTAACCCATCGCCGCCATCCACGCCGCCACATTGCCTGCGACGATGGCCTCGAGGGCGCCGCTCACGTTGGGGTTGAGGGCGATGATGGTCTGGTCGCGCTCGGCGGACGGGAGCGTGGCGAGGTAGTCCCAGAGGATCTCGGCGTCGGCGTTGCTTGCGACGGGGGCGTCGGTGTGGGTTAGGGCGGCTGCGGTGTGGACGGCTTCGGTGTCGGCAGCGCTGCCCACCGCGCTTCCGGCCGCGAACAAGAGTCCGGCGGTCACGACGCCAGCCGCGATGCGGACCGGGTGCTGGAGGATGGTGTTGAGACTCATCGTTTCTCCTGTCGGGGTGGTGTGCGAGGATGGTTTCCTCGGTCACAGCGTCAGGGAGAGGTCTCGCAGCGTGGTCGCTGCGTGATCGCAGCTCGAGCGCAGCTACGTCCTGAGTGTGGCTGGGGATGGAGGGGTCGTAGACGACCGGGTGGCACCAGCGTTGTGTGTGCTGGGCCCGCTGCTGGTCGTCGCGAGCGTCGGCCGGTTTCGATCGGGGACAGCGGCGGGCATGGCCGTCGGGCACTGCCGCGGCACGGTCATCATCGGGGTCGGTGGGCATTCCGCGCCGGGCAGATCGCCACCCCGGCCGGGCCCTTGCCGACGGTGATGGGCGCCGATACCAGACCCGTCGCGGTCGCCATCACCGACACCGTGCCATCGCCGAAGTTGGTCACGTAGGCGCGCTTGCCGTCAGGGGTGATCGCCACCCCGTCAGGACTGTTGCCGACGGTGATGGGCGCCGACACCGCACCCGTCGCGGTCGTGATCACCGACACCGTGCCATCCCCGTAGTTGGTCACGTAGGCGCGCTTGCCGTCAGGGGTAATGGCGACCCCGAACGGATCCTTGCCGACAGTGATGGGGAACGATACGGCACCCGTCGCGGTCGTGATCACCGACACCGTGCCGTCGAAGCGGTTGGCCACGTAGGCGTGCTTGCCGTCAGGGGTGATCGCCACCCCGACCGGACCCTTACCGACGGTGATGGGCGCCGACACCGCACCTGTCGCCGTGGTGATCACTGACACCGTGCCATCCCCGAGGTTGGTCACGTAGGCGTGCTTGCCGTCAGGGGTGATAGCCACCCCGACCGGAGCGGTGCCGACGGTGATGGGCGCCGACACCACGTCCGTCGCGGTCGTGAGCACCGACACCGTCCCGTCCCTGTTGTTGGTCACGTAGGCGTGCTTGCCGTCAGGGGTGATGGCCAGCCCGACCGGAGCGGTGCCGACGCTGATGGGCGCCGACACCACGTCCGTCGCGGTCGTGAGCACCGACACTGTGCCACCCTCGCCGCCG
This sequence comes from Acidimicrobiia bacterium, assembly GCA_040880805.1. Lineage (NCBI taxonomy): Bacteria > Bacillati > Actinomycetota > Acidimicrobiia > Acidimicrobiia bacterium. The sequence goes on from JBBDHW010000037.1 coordinate 101,460, forward strand.
ACGTAGTCGGTTGCGTATGCGTGCTTGCCGTCAGGGGTGATCGCCACCCTGGCCGGACCTTTACCGATCGTGATGGTGGCCGACACCGCACCCGTCGCCGTGGTGATCACCGACACCGTGCCCCCTTGCTCGTTGGTCACATAGGCCGTGCCCGCACACCCTGCGGCCGCAGCCGCACCGGGCACAGCCGACGTAGCGAACAGAACCCCCAACCCCGACAACGCGGCGACGACCATGGCAACGACCTTGCGGCCGGGGTGCTGGAGGATGCTGCGGAGATTCATCGTTTCTCCTGTCGGGGTGGTGTGCGAGGATGTCTTCCTCGATCACAGCGTCGGGGAGAGGTCTCGCTGCGTGGTCGCTGCGTGATCGCAGCTCGAGCGCAGCTGCGTCGTGAGTGTGGGTGGGGTTGGAGGACCGGTGGACGACCGGGTGGCGACGGCGCTGTGTGTGCTGGGCCCACTGGAGGTCGTGCGCGAGGGTGAGCCCGTTCGGTTGGGGAGCGGGCAGCAACGCCGCGTGCTCGCGGCGCTGTTGGTCCACGCCAACGAGGTGGTGTCGAGTGACCGCCTCGTCGACGTCTTGTGGGGTGACGAGCCGCCGCCGAGCGCGACGCACACGCTCCAGGCATTGGTGTCCCGGCTGCGCGCGACGCTCGGTGAGGACCGCCTCGAGACCCGGGCGCCGGGATACCGGCTGCGGGTGGCGAACGGTGAGGCGGACGTGTTGCGTTTCGAAGAGCTGGTGCGGGTCGGGCTCGGGGCGGCGGCACAACCGGAGGTCGCGCTGCGCGCGTTCGACGAGGCAGTCGGGTTGTGGCGAGGATCCCCTTACGCGGAGTTCGCGAGCGAGGAGTTCGCTGCCCCTGAGGTGGCTCGACTGGTTGAGCTGCACGCCCGCGCGATCGAAGAACGGGCCGCCGCGCTGTTGGAGTTGAGCCGTCCGGAGGAGGTCATCGGGGAGCTCGAGGCCGAGATCGCCGCAGCGCCGTTCCGGGAGCGTCTGCGAGCGCTGTTGATGCTGGCGCTCGCGCGTGCGGGAAGGCCGGTCGAGTCACTGCGCGCCTATGACGCGTTTCGTCGGTTCCTGGCCGACGAGGTCGGCGTGGTGCCCTCACCCGGGTTGCAGGAGCTCAACGACGACATCGTGCGTCAACACCCCGATGTGTCGTGGGCGGGATCGCCTGGCCGGGACACGGGCAGGCCAGATCTGCCGTCGGGGACGGTCACCTTCTTGTTCACCGATGTGGAGGGTTCGACGCGCCTGTGGGAGGAGTTTCCCGACATGCCCCAAGCGATGGCGCGTCACGACGAGCTGCTGCGCAACGCGGTCGAGGCACACGGTGGCCACGCGGTCAAGACCACCGGCGACGGGCTCCACGCCGTGTTCTCGACCGCCCACGACGCGGTCACCGCGGCGGTCGGCGCACAAACGGCGCTGCTCGCCGAGGACTGGAACATCACCGAGACCGTACGGGTCCGGATGGGAATCCACACCGGCGTGGCCGAGGTCCGCGACGGCGACTATTACGGCAGCGTGGTGAACCGCGCCGCGCGTGTGATGTCGGTGGCGCATGGCGGACAGGTCATCGTGTCAGCCGCGACCGAAGAGCTGCTGCACGACGCGCTACCCGAGAAGTACGGGTTCGTCGACCTGGGAGAGCACCGGCTGCGCGACCTGGGGCGGCCGGAGCGTTTGTTTCAGGTGACCCATCCCGATCTGGGACGGGAGTTCGCGCCGCTCCGCACGTTGGACGCGTTCTCGCGCAACAACCTGCCGCGTCAGGTGACGACGTTCGTCGGCCGCGAGGCGGAGATCGCGTCGGTGGCGGAGCTGGTCCGCGAGACGCCGCTGGTGACGCTGACCGGGGTGGGTGGCGTCGGCAAGACCCGCCTGGCGTTGCAGGTCGCCGCTGACGTGGTCACGGAGTTTCCGGACGGCGTGTGGTTGTGCGAGTTCGCGCCGGTCACTGACCCGGAGGCGGTGTGGGAGACCCTCGCAACGAGCCTGCGGGTGCAGCCACCGCCGGGTCGGGCGCTGGATGAGTCGGTGCTCGATTATCTCGCGGCCAAGCGGCTGCTCCTGGTACTCGACAACTGCGAGCACCTCCTCGATGCGGTCGCCCGTCAGGTCGACGCGATTACCCAGCGTTGCGCGCGCGTGTCGGTGCTGGCGACGAGCCGGGAGGGTCTCGGTTTGGCGGGCGAGCGGATGGTCGCGGTGCCGTCGCTGGGTGTCCCGGCCAGTGATGCGGATGTGGACGAGCTCAGGCGGGTGGAGGCGGTGTGTCTGTTCTGGGATCGGGCGAGCGCAGCGAAGAGCGACTTCGCGCTCACCGATCGCAACGTCGGTGCCGTCGGGGAGTTGTGTCGACGCCTCGATGGGATCCCACTCGCGATCGAGCTGGCGGCGGCGCGGGTGCGGTCGCTGTCACCGGACGATCTCGTCGCCCGGCTCGATCAGCGTTTCAAGCTCCTCACGCACGGCAGTCGCGCGGTCCTCGAGCGCCACCAGACGCTGCGGAGCACCATCGACTGGTCCTACGACCTACTCACCCCCACGGAGCGTCACGCCTTGCAACGGCTGTCGATATTCGCGGGTGGCTGTGATCTCGCGGCCGCAGAGGCGGTCCTGCCCGGCGACATGCTCGACGCGTCGGACGTGATCGACGTGTTCAGTCAACTGGTCGACAAGTCCCTCGTCGTCGTCGACGACACCGACGGCGGGGTACGCTACCGGCTGCTCGAGACCATCCGCCAGTACGCGCGGGAGCGGCTCGACGCGAGTGGCGACCCGGTCGCGCTGCGACGTCGCCACGCCGACCACTACGTTGCACTGGCCGAGACGGCCGGTCCGCACCTACGGAGCCAAGACCACCTCGAGTGGACCAGCGTCGTCACGCGCGACGTCGACAACTGTCGGGCTGCGCTCGACTGGGCGGTCGAAACGCCTTCGCCGGAGCACGCGCTGCGCCTGGTGGCGCCCTTGGCCGTGCAGGGCAGGACCGGCGAACTCGCGATGGACTGGGCCGCCACCGCGAGCACGATCCCGGGCGGCGACACTCACCCGCTCCTTCCTGCGGTCGTCGCGTGGGCCGCTTGGGGCGCAATGGTGGCCGGCGATCTCGAGCGGGCCGAAGCCCTCGTCGCGATCGCGGAACGAGCCCAAGCTGCGCTCGGTACACGGCTTTCGTCCGTGCCGCGGGCTCAGGCGATCCTCGCGTTCTTTCGTGGTGACTTCGAGGAGGCACGACGTCACGCTGGGGAATGGGTCGAGCTCGCGCGGACGGCGCGCGACCCGTACGAACTCGCGCACGCACTCGTCATGCTCGCAAGTGCGCTCCAGATCACCGAACCGACGCTCGACGCCGCGATCGCGGCCGGTGACGAAGCGGCGCGCGTCGCCCGTACCGCCGGCATCGACAGCGCGCTCTCCTTCGGGCTCCCGAACCTCGCGAACTGGCTCCCGTACGAGGAGTCCGAACGCGCGCTCACCCTGCTCGACGAAGCGACCGAGGTCAGTACCCGCATCGGCGACCGCTGGGGTGTCGCACACGCGACACACCAGAAAGGTCATATCGCGGCCCGGCGCGGGGAATGGCGAACCGCCCTCCGGGCAATCGTCGACGCCTCCGACCAGAACCTCCAACTCGGTGCTCTCGCAAACGTTGGGCTCTGCCACCTGGCCGGGGTCGCGTTCTGGGAGCTCAGATTGTTCGAGCCCGCGGCCGTGCTCATCGGGAAGTCCGACGCGATGACGGAATTATCGGCACCGGATTGGGTCCTCGAAATGAAGGCGGCGGCCGACGCCGCCCTCCGCGAAGCCCTCGGCGAACCCCAAGTTGCGAGGCTCGCCGAACAAGGCGCCGCCCTCGACATCGCCGACGCCGTCGCCTACCTACACGCCGAAGCCGACCAAGCACTCCGCCAAGACTGACGGGCTTGACCGCGCTCGAGCTGCGACCGCGCTGCGAGACCTCTCCCTGATTCTGTGGTCGAGGAAAACATCCTCGTGTGCCAACGAGTAGGCGGAGACCGAGATGAACAAGGTGCTGATCCTCGCGGCGACGATCGCCGCGGCCCTGGGCATCGGCGTCGGCACGGCGGCCGCGACGCCGAAGCCGACGCCGAACACCTACTGCGGAGCCTTCAACATGGTCCAGGCCTGGCCCGGCATGGGCGCGAACGTCCCCGAAGGCGGCGGCATGGAACACGCGATGGACGTCAACAACACCAACAACACCAACGGCAATGACGGAATGAACACTGCCGTAACCAACACTGCGTGCTGAACGGCCACCGTCCCAAAGGAGGAACAACGATCAAGCGTCTACTCGCACTCCGAACGGTCTCCGCGGCGCTGACCGTCGCCGCCGTCGGCGCCGAGCCGTCGACTTCACCAGGCGTGCCGCGCCGGGCAGGCAGGGAAGCCGCCGCTGCCTGCCCGGCCGATCACAGTCGGGCCGGCTTACTCCTGAAGTCGGGCGACGATGTTCGGCAGAACCGGCGCAGAACTGCCGCGCTCACGGTCGTGATACAGAACGCGCCGCCAGAACGCGCGCAGAACTGTTATGGCGGGGAGCACAGAACGGCACGTCGGTGTGCCTGCGAGGGGGTATCGGGACGCATCTGCGCGGGTCATGTCGCCGGATGGCCGACGGTGCTGGCGTAGCATCCGGGGGATGTTCGTCTACACGGTGTACTTCTCGGTCGGCGACGACAAGGTGCTCGAAGCATGCCGTGCCTTCTACGAAGGGACTCTCGGGCTGACGATCGAAACCGAGGTGCCGGACCATTCGGTCTGGTTCAAGGCTGGCGAGATGACACTGGGCTTCCATGTCGGCGACCCGCCCGGCAACCCCGCGGCGATCAATATCGGTCTCGTCGTTGACGACGTCCAAAGCGAGTTCGAGCGCCTGCGCGATCTCGGAGTGCCCGTCGTGCGGGAGCCATACCGTCCGGCGTGGGCAGCGCAAGCCACGGTCATCGCCGATCCCGCTGGGCATGCCGTCACTCTCGCCACACCCGAGATGGCCTAGCGACGCGCGGCCACGAGTCGTCGCCGTGGGTCATCCGTCGGGGTCGTGCTTGCGCTGGTGCCCGGCGGGTGTGTGGCGCTTCCGACTGAGTCGATCAGCTGGCGGTCGAGCGGAACTCGTATCGCATGATCGGGCGTGGAGGGAGGTGTCGAGCGACGGTTGTGAAGCCTGCGCGTTCGAACGTCGTGAGATAGCCGGTGTGTGACGCGCTGGGCGTCAACTCGGCATCGAGCGGGTACGCCTCGACGGCGACCGCTCCGGCACGTCGAGCGGTTACGAGCGCGGCATGGATCAGCGCCGAGGTGACACCTTGGCGTCGGTAGCCCTTGCGGATGTAGAAGCACGAGATCGACCACACGGGCTTGTCATCGACGCGTGCGAGTCGCCGCGTTCGGTCGAGCGCCGGTAGGGCCTCGCGAGGCGTGAGTTGGCACCAACCGACCGCGATGTCGTCGTCGAACGCGAGCAGTCCTGGCGGAGGACCCGCAGACACGACTTCGCGGAAGGACTCCTTGTTGGCATCTGGTGAGCGGCTTCGGTACGTGCTGCCGATCCGCCAGTACATGCACCAACACCGACCCACCGGACCGGTGGTGGCGAAGAGATCCTCCAGCGCAGGCCACAGATCCTCGGTGAGTGCTCGCACGACGAGTCCCATGAGGTATCGATCGGGCGCGCAACGTCACCGGCAAGCGGCTCGTCAGCGTGACCTTTGCGGATCAGCCCGATGCCGCGCCGTATGTTGCGGCGCTCGAGCTCTCGAACTCGTAGGCCACAAACGGCTCGTCCCCAAGGATCCAAGCGTCGTGACCGGGCTCGATGCGGTACGCCTCACCGGGACCCGCCTCGGCTTCGGTCCCGTCGTCATGGACCACGTGGATCCGACCTGACAGGACTGCGCCGACGTGCCGAACTTGACAGCGATCTGTGCCGACGACTGGCTTGACGCACTCCGACCACCGCCATCCGGGCTGCATCGTCAAGCGCGCAGCCTTGATGCCGTCGCCGAGGTCAACGACTTCGACGGTCGTCTTCTCGGGCTTTCTCGTCTCGTCAGGTGCGTCGAAGCTCTTGCCGACCAGATTCGCCATGGCACAACCTCCGCTCAGTGCAACTGGAGACGCCAGCAGTCTTGCTCCTGCAACGCTGAAGCGCAACGCCCCTCAGCGTATAGATCTGTCGTTCGTCTCCTCGTAGTGATGGCCTACACCGCCTGGATCTTCGCGTCTTTCTAACCCGGCGTCATGCGCATGGCCAACGACGGCGATCGGTTACGCGCCTGGGAATCCGGTGGCGGCTTACAACGGACTGCTGCCAGAGTGCGGCTTGTGCCAGAGAACTACTTCGACGAAGGGATAGCAAGAAGCTACGAGGCCAAGTGGCCGGAGCTGTTCGAACCTGCGGTCGTCGACCCGGCGGTGAGCTTCCTCGCCGATCTGGCAGGAAGAGGTGCCGCCCTCGAACTCGGCATCGGTACCGGACGGATCGCATTACCGCTCGGCGAGCGCGGTCTCCGTGTCCATGGGATTGAACTTTCGCCGGCCATGGTCGCTCAGCTGCAAACGAAGCCGGGCGCGAACGACATTGGTGTGACGATCGGCGACTTCGCGACCACCACGGTGGACGGGACGTTTACCCTCGCCTACCTCGTCCGCAACACGATCATGAACCTGACCAGCCAAGACGAGCAGGTTGCGTGTTTCCGCAATGTCGCCGCACATCTGGAACCGGGTGGGTGCTTCGTGATCGAGGTCATGGTTCCCGAGCTTCAACGTCTCCCGCCCGGCGAGACCATCCACGCGTTCACGGTGACCCCAACGCATCTCGGCTTCGAGGAGTACGACGTCGCGACCCAAATCGCGTTCTCTCACCACTACTGGGTGGTCGATGGCCAACTTGAAACGCGGTCGGCGCCATTTCGCTACGTATGGCCGTCCGAGCTGGACCTGATGGCGCGACTCGCCGGAATGACCTTGCGCGAGCGCTGGAGCGACTGGAACCGTGAGCCCTTCACCAGCGACAGCAGGCAACACGTCTCGGTCTGGGAGAAGGCCGCGTAGCGGGTAGTCGAAGCACTCCGAACTGGCACGTGCGGCCCGCGAGTCAAACCGACAGGCCGACGAGCTTGGTGTCGAGGTACTCGTTGATTCCTTCGCGCGCGCCTTCGACGCCCAGCCCGCTCTGCTTCACTCCGCCGAACGGGGCCGCTGCCGACGTGGGGTTGATGTCGTTCACGCCGACCATCCCGAACCGCAGGCGCTCCATCACCTTGAACGCGCGCGACAAGTTGTTCGTGTACACGTAGGACGCGAGGCCATACTCGGTGTCGTTGGCCATCGCGATCGCTTCGTCGTCGTCGTCGAACACGATGACGGGCGCGATCGGACCGAACGTCTCCTCGCGATAGATGAGCATGTCGGGTGTGACGTCGGCGAGCAGGGTGGGCGCGTAGAAGTAGCCGGCGTCGAGGCCGTCGGCCGTGAGCCGCGTTCCGCCGGTCACGACGCGCGCCCCCTTGTCCACCGCGTCGGACACCTGGCGTTCCATCTTCGCCATCGCCTGGTCGTCGATGAGCGGTCCGACGGTGACGCCGTCGACCAGACCGCTCCCCGCCTTGAGCGCCTGGAAGCGTTGTTCGAGCGTGGCGACGAACTCGTCGGCGAGCCCGCGCTGCACGAACAGTCGATTGGGGCAGATGCAGGCCTGCCCGGTGTTGAGGAATTTCACCGCGGCCGCACCCTTCGCCGCGTGCACCGGATCGGCGTCGTCGAGCACGAGGAACGGCGCGTGGCCGCCGAGCTCCATGCTCACCCGCTTCACCTGCGCGGCGGCCTGCTGTGCGATGAGCTTGCCGACCTCGGTCGAGCCCGTGAAGGTGATCTTGCGCACGAGCGGGTTGGTCACGAGCTCGCCGCCCACCTGCTCCGGGTCCGATGTGGTGACGAGGTTCACCACGCCTTCCGGGACGCCGACCTCCTCGAAGATCTTGAAGACCTCCACCGCGAGGAGCGGAGTTTGCTCCGCGGGCTTGAGCACGATGGTGCAGCCGGCCGCCAGCGCGGGCGCGATCTTGCGCGTGAGCATCGACACCGGGTAGTTCCACGGTGTGATTGCGCCGACCACACCCACGGGTTGCCGCAGCACGAGGAAGCGCTGGTCGGCGCGTGCCGACGGACGCCACTCGCCGATGGGATCGTCTGCCCGTAGACCCGCTTGGCTTCCTCCGCGAACCAGAGCAGGAAGTCGGCCGCGTAGCCAACTTCGTTGCGCGCCATGCGGATCGGCTTGCCCTGCTCGTCGGTCATGAGCTTTGCCAGTGCCTCGCGCCGCTCGAGCATGAGCTGGTGCGCCTGGTACAGGAACGCGGAGCGTTCGTACGCGGTGCGCGTCGCCCACGGTTCGGACGCAGCCGCGGCCGCGTCGATCGCGGTACGGACGTCGTCGACGCCGGCGTCCGCGACCGAGTCGATCACTTCACCCCTGGCCGGGTTACTCGA
>JBBDHW010000038.1 GCA_040880805.1 Acidimicrobiia bacterium
TGAACGATCTCGACGTCACCCTCACCGCGCTTGACGACCCCACCCGCCGACGCGGCCACCCGCATCCAGAACCGTCCCGAGGGATCAGCGCCCGCATCGGCGGGCGGGCGGTCGAGCGGCTCCAACAACGCGGGCACACTCAGTGCCTCCGTGTCGCATTCGGCTCGCAGCACGACGGCCGCGGGGCGCGCGAGGGAGGAGAAGCGCAAGCTTCGACGCAGCCCCGATGCCGTCGTGCACTCCTCTCGAAGCACGCCGGTACGCAGATCCAGGACGCGCCGCAGGACGCTTCCTCGCCCCAACTCCCCGGGGAGCCGGTGCCACACCGGACAAGCCAGCAACGCGGTCTCCGGGCCGTCGCCGTCGTAGAGCCCGGTGGTGAAGACCCACGGCGTCGCAGCCCGGTCGCTCGTGAGCGGACTCCCGCTCGTACCCAGTCGTCCGTCGGCGAGCGTGAGCAGGGCCTCGTCGACGCGCTCGTGCTCGGGGTCGAAGCCCTCCACGACGACCGTCCAAGCGGGATCCTCGTCGATCCCGGGCACGTCGCCCGCCCGGCGGCGAGCGAGCTGGTCGTCGAGAAGCGCGAGCATCCCGCCCGTGCGGTTCCCGACGAACGAAACGAACGTCTCGCGGGTCGCCTCGGCCGCGGGTGGGTCAGGTTTGGCGGCAGCGAGCGAGCCCGACTCGTCGCCCACGATGACCACGAGCCCCGAACCCACACCGCGGCGCGCGAAGACCCCGAGCAGAAGCCGCACCAAGTCCCACTCGTCGCGGAGCCCGCTCTCGGCGTGCTCCAAGAGCCGCGGCCCGTCGGGACCCACCATGAACACTTCGGCGCGCCGGTTCGACGCGAGCAGCAGACAGCCCGGATCGGTGCCGCTGGGACGCGCGCGCAGCCGAGAGTCGAGCTCATCGAGCGCACCCTCGCTCACCACGCCGATGGAGAAACCCGTCGAGCACAGCTCTTCGATCAGCGCCGGCAGACGCGCTATCTCGGCCTGCGGAGCGGGCGCGGCCATCGCGTCCCAGTCGAAGATCAACGCCTCGAACCGACGGTCCAGCACCCCTCCAGATGACATCCCCGACATCGCGACCATTCCCGAAGGCGGAATGTCGGGTCGAGGTGGGCAGGTCGAGCGATTCACGGAGTAGCGCCGCGGGCTGTAATCGTCTCGACCTTGAGTCCCTTGAGCGTCGCGGAGTTCGCGATGACCGACAGGCTCGACAGTGCCATGGCGGCGGCCGCGATGATCGGATTCAGGAGCCCCAACGCCGCGATCGGGATCGCCGCGCTGTTGTAGGCCAAGGCCCAGAAGAGGTTCTGGTGGATCTTCCGCATAGTGGCGCGGCTGAGGCGGATCGCGGTGGCCACGTCGCGCAAGTCGTCCTTGATGAGGACGATGCCGCCCGTCTCTTTGGCGACGTCGGAGCCCGAGCCGATCGCGATGCCGATGTCGGAGGTCGCCAGAGCCGGCGCGTCGTTGACGCCGTCGCCCACCATCGCGACGACCTCGCCGGCGTCGCGCAGGCGCTGGATCTCCGCCGCCTTGTCGCCCGGCAGCACATTGGCGACGACGCGCTCGATCCCGAGCGCACCGGCGACCGCCCTGGCCGTCCGCTCGTTGTCGCCGGTGAGCACGATGACGTCGACACCTTCCTGACGGAGCGCGGCGATGGCGTCGGGGGCTTCGTCCTTGAGCGTGTCGGCGACCGCGATCACGCCGCTCAGCGCGCCGTCGACCACGACGAGCATCGCGGTCTTGCCCATCGACTCCATCTCGACGAGGGTCGCTTCGACAGCGGCAGACGGTTCGATGCCCCGGCTCGAGAGCAGGCGGCGGTTGCCGACGAGCACTTCGCGATCCCCCACCGCCACGCGCACCCCGTAGCCCGTGATGGCCTCGAATCCTGTCGGATCGGGCACCGCGATCTGTCGCATCTGCGCGTCCTCGACGATGGCTTGGCCGAGTGGATGCTCGCTGAAGTGTTCGGCCGCTGCCGCGAGACTCAACAGTTCGGCGCGCTGCGCGTCGCTCGGTTCGCGCTCCGAGAACACCACGACATCGGTGACGGTCGGCTCGCCCCGCGTGAGGGTTCCCGTCTTGTCGAACACGACGGTGGTGAGCTTCAACGCGCGCTCCAAGTACTCGGCGCCGCGGATGAGGATGCCGGCTTCGGCACCCTTGCCGACGCCCACCATCAACGCCGCGGGCGTGGCGATGCCGAGCGCGCAGGGACAGGAGATGATCAGCACCGCGATGAACGCGAGCACCGCGGTTGGTACGTTCCCGATGACCAACCACGCGACCGCGGTGGCGAACGCAATACCGACCACCGCGGGGACGAAGTACGCGACGACCCGATCCGCGACGCGCTGGATCTGCGCGGTCGAGGTCTGGGCGTCTTCCACGAGCCGGATGATCTGGTTCAAGGCGGTCTCGGCGCCGACGCGCGTGGCCGAGCAGGTGAGCGACCCCATCTCGTTGAGCGTGCCCCCGATCACGTCGTCACCCGCGTGCTTCTCCACCGGAAGGCTCTCGCCGGTGAGCAGCTTCTCGTCGACCGCCGAGGAGCCCTCGATGACCTTCCCGTCGGTGGGAATCTTCTCCCCCGGTCGCACGACGAAACATTCCCCGACCGTCACGCTCTCGGCGGGCACCTCCATCTCCTGACCATCACGCACTACCCGTGCGGTCGCCGGTCGCAGATCCATCAGCTTGCGCACCGCGGCGGAACTCTTCTTCTTGAGGATGTCTTCCATGTAACGACCGAGCAGAACGAACGCGATGATGACGGCAGAGACCTCGAAGTAAACATCGCGTTCGCCGACCGCGACCGGCAACACATCGGGGAAGAACACCACCGTGAGGCTGTAGAAGTACGCGACCGACGTGCCGAGCGCGATGAGGAAGTCCATGTTGATGGTGCGGCGCGCGAGCGCCTGGTAGGCGCCCTTGTAGAACGTGAAACCGCCGATGAACTGCACCGGCGTCACCAGGATCATCATCCAGACACCCCAGGTGAACCACGGCAACCACGGGATCGGCACCCACGTGAGCGTCGTCGCACCGGCAGCCAGACCGAGGAACACCGCGGCGCGCAGGATCGCGAGCGCGACCACACCGGTGAGCGCGATCGTCACTCGGCGTTTGAGGCTCTTCAGCTCCTGCTCGGGAGCCTCGAAGGTGCGCTGGCACCCCGAGCTACAGAAGAAGTACGTGCGCCCGCCCACCTCGCTCTGCAACGCAGTCGCGCGATGTACCACCATCCCGCACACGGGATCCTTGGCCAGCTCCTCGCGCCGCTCCCGCGCGGAAGGAGCAGTGGTTTCGACGGTAGCCATCACCCGCCGCCCCGGTCGTCGCCCGCGTCTCCGCCGGATCGGCGCCGGGCCAAGGCAGCGACCTCCTCTTGCAGGTCACGGGATGCGCCTGCGAGCACGAAGGACAGCTTGTAGTCGTACAGGAACGTCGCCGCGCCGCCGGCACCCAGGAACGGCAAGAGATCGGCGACGTGGTGCGCGCAACACGCGACCATGCCCACCGCCGACGCACCGGCTCCTGCGCCACTCGCGGCTGCGGCATCCATCTCGCGGCGCCGTCGGCAGCGCAGTTCAGCGAGCAGCGCGACCTGCGTGCCGAAGCCGGCAATCACCAAGATCAGCAGGTACCAGTCGGCTTGCATCTGGTCGATGAGGTGCTGCCACGACCCCGACGCCCAGGCGACGACGACGACGTAAAACATGCCCAACGCCATGCCGCCCGCTGCACCGGCCAGGGCGCTGCTGCCGCTCACCGAAAGCCAGGAACGCCGCTCGCTCCCCATCACGATCTCTTCTCTGCGAGTCTTCCGCCATTGTGATCTCCGACAACCTGTCGTTGTAGGGACTATCGGCCCTTCTCGCGGTCCGCGAATAGCAAGACGCTGAGCGGGAAACCGGCAGCTGCGAACCTCCGACGCTGCTCGACGACAAGGAGGCGAACCCATGAGTGACACACTCGTGAAGCGGAGAGTGAACGTCAGTGGCCCAGAGCGTGTCGGCCGAGTGTTGCTCGGCGTGCTCCTCGGAGCGCATGATCCTGTGCTGCATTCCGATGGTGATCGAGATCGTGTTGGTGATCGCCAGCCGTGAGGGAGATTCACGCCTCTGCGCCGCGGGCCCAGACGTGTTCCGCGCCTGGGCCTTTCGGCCCTAGGCGACGTTTGCTACGACATGTTGTATGAGGACCACTCCAGGGAGGTCAGGCGATGATGGCAGCGACGCTGGCGACGGTCTGCGAGAACTGTGACGATCACATGGGTCGGGGCTGGTGGTGGGTGATGGGCATCGGATGGCTGGTGTTTCTCGCCCTGATCGTCGTCCTCGTCGTCGTGCTCGTGCGCCATTACGGCACGGCAAATCGGCCGGCGCGCTCCGCGCTCGACACACTCGCAGAACGTTTCGCGCGCGGCGAGCTCGACGAAGACGAATACCGGCGTCGCCGGGACGCGCTCCGCGGCTGAGCACGAGCAGACGAAAACACGAAGGAGAGTGAGCACGTGATGGGTGGAGATATGGGTGGCTGGTGGTTCATGGGCGGGGGAGGGCTGCTCCTTGCTCTCCTCGTCGTGGTGGTTGTCGCTCTCCTGATGCGCCAGCCGACCAGCAACGCCCGGCCTCGAGAGACGACCGGTTCCGCCGAGGACGTCCTCGCCGAGCGGTTCGCGCGCGGGGAGATCGACGAGAACGAATACCGGCGGCGTCTCGGCACGCTTCGTAACTGACTCTGGCTGCTTCTACAACACGTAGCGCTCCGGTGCGTCCGCGAACGCGCCGAGGCACTTCAACGAGCAGAACACGAACTCCCGCTCCTCCCAGCGGACGTGACCGATGACCTGATCCCCGCGGATCTGCATGCGGCACACGGGGTCGACAACCGTGGCCACCGGCGCGTCGCGGAGCTCGATCGCCCACAGCTCCACGTTCTGGGAGACGTTGCGCAACCGCCGGGCTCCCAACGCGATCGTCGCCATGCCGAGCCGTTGTGCCTCGCGCGCGACGTGCTCGGTGACCACCGCGGTCCCCTCCGTCGCCTGGGCCGCGACGCGGGCGGCGAGGTTGACTGCGGCGCCGACGAAGTCGTCGTTTCGCTCGACTGCAGGCCCATGGTGCAGACCGGCGCGCGGCGCGGGGAAGCGCGACTCACCGAGACAGGCATCGACGATGCGGCGAACGAGCACGAGGCCGCTACCCGGATCCGGACTCACGAGCATGACCGCGTCACCGATCGTCTTGACGAGCCGATCGTCTCCGCGCAGGGAAGCGACGGTCAGCTCGACGAAACGATCGATCAGATCGGCGGCCTCGTCGTCGCCATGCGCTTCGGTCAACGCAGTGAACCCGGCGAGATCCACGAAGGCGAAGGTGTGCCCTCCATCGGCTGAGCGGTTCACGACGTTGCGACCTGCTTCGTCAGACGGAACCGCACCGCGAAGCGAGCCAAGCCCGGCCGCACAGTGCTCTGTTCGAGCGGGAGCTCGCTGAGGACGGCGCCGAACGCCTCGATCGTCATCATCCGAAACGGCTGGCCCTCCGCTCGATGCAGCGCGCGCAGCGGCAGCGTCGAGAGCAGGTCGTAGCCGACCAGCACACCGCCCGGCCGAAGCACGCGCAGCGCCTCCGTGAGGGCACTTTCCCACTCGACAACGTGGTGGAGCATGATGAAGCTCAGCACCATGTCGAACGACTCGTCCGGAAACGGCAGGTCGATCGCGCTCGCCTGGCGCACGAGCGCGCGGTCGCCGAAGGACTCAAGCCGGACGCGAGCATCCGCGACCATCCTTTCGTCGACGTCAGTCGACGTCACGCGCGCGTCAGGGAACGCTTCGAGGATCTGCGCCGCCATCGCGCCGCTACCGCCGCCGATCTCCAGCACGTCGCCGCGCGGTTCGACTCCTTGGAGCGCCCACGGCAACACCAAGCGGACAGCGAACACGCGCCATGGCGCGCTCTGGCACACGGCTCGCTCCAACGTCGACATGCTCGGCATCTCGTCCTCCTGCGAGCAATCGGCGGGGACAGGCCGGGCAGCCGTCTCTTGCGACCGACTGTAGTAGCGGCGACCTCGGTACAGCGCCCGCGATTACCCTCCTCCAGAATCCGCCGAAAGCAAGGATGCGATGAAACGCCTTTCTCGAGGAGAGCTCGAAGCGCAGGTGATGGATGCGCTCTGGGACGCGAACGAGTGGATGACACCGAGGGACGTCCAGTCCGTCATCGCCACACCCCGCCGACAGCTCGCGTACACGACGGTCATGACGATCCTCGTGCGGTTGTGGAACAAGGGAATGCTGGAACGACGCGCCGCAGGACGAGCCTTCGAATACATGCCTGTCGCCACCCGCGACGAGTGGACGGCGAATCGCATGCACGAGCTGCTCGAGGCGTCGGGAGATCGACAGCTGACACTCCACCGCTTCGTCGACGCGATCAGCGCACGCGAGGCCACGCAACTGCGGCGTGTGCTCGACTCCCGCAAGCGGCGATGACCGCAGCCCTCGTCGTGCTCGCGGGTCTGGTACTCGTTGCCATCCCGGGCATCTGCGGGCCCCGGTTCCGCCTTGCCGGAGCCGAGTGGGCGAGGCTCGCCGCGGCATCCCTCGCGGCGGGGATCGCCGCGATCGAACTCGGTCTCGTGATGCTTGCGCTGCCGACGGTCCTTCGCGCGTTGCACGCAGCCGGCTTCGCGGCGATCTGCGAACGCGTGCTCGCACCACTCGCACCGGGCGGTGATCTGCTGGGTTGGGTCGCCGTCGGGCTGGCGAGCGTCGTCACGATCCGCGCCTTCCGAGCAGGGCGGTGTGCCCAGCGCGACGCGCACGCCGCGCGGGTCGAACCCTGGCTCGGGGTGCACGAACAGCGCGGAGAGTACGAGCTCGTCGTGCTGCCGACCGAGCAGCTGCTCGCGGTGAGCGTGCCCGCTACGCCACCACAGATCCTGGTGTCGGACGGACTCGTGTCGAGGCTCGAGGCCGAGGAGCTGGAGGCGGTGATCCGACACGAAGCAGCTCACCATCGGTTCCGCCACTGGCGGTACTCGCTGCTCGCGGTCACTCTCGAGCGAGCATTGCGCCCCCTCCCGCTCGTGGGCAGGAGCACCCAGGCGCTACGCACCGCGCTCGAAGCGTGGGCAGACGAAGGCGCGGCGGGGAGCCTGCCGCACGGCCGGGCACTCGTTCGGCGCGCGATCGTCACGGTTGCCGGCATGCCCGGTGCGCCGGGTGCGCTCGAGCGCGCGCGTCGTCTGGCGCATCCGACGAGCGCCCGCCCACTGTCACTGCGCGTCGTTGCCCACGGTCCGGTCCTGTTTCTCGCCGTCGGGCTGCTCGTCCTGCTGTCGAGCTGGGCCGTAGGCGTGCACCACGCGGTCGCGCTGGCCGGCTACTGCCCCGACTAGGACGGGTCAGGAACGCTCGCAGCGGGTCGTCGTCGAACCGCTGGTAGTCGGTGATCACGTGGGGCAATCCAGACCGCGGGCTCGAAATCGACCCGATCGTCATCGCGGCCGCCTCGAAGCGCTGCTCGACACGGCGCGCCGCAACGCCTGAGAGGCTCGTGAGATCGTTCCCATCGCGGCGTCCCGCTTCGGATGTGAACAACGACAACCCGTAGTATGGCGCCAGCGCAGTCCCTGGGAGGAGTTGATTCGATGCCCATTCACCCTGGCGACGACGTACCGGACGGAGCCGTCACGCGACGCAGGTTCGTGCAGTTGACCAGTGTCGCGGCGGCCGCGGTCGGCCTGGGCGCGTGGGTACGACCGTTCGATGACCTCGGCGCGGTCGGCCACCCGCGGCTGTCGCTTCCGGCGCAAGTCGCGGACGCGGGCGCGACCGTCCGCGAGTTCGCCTTGGTGGCATCGCCGCTCGAGCTCGACCTGGGCGGAACGACCGTCGCTACTTGGGGCTATGGCGATCGCGTGCCGGGTCCCGTCATCCGTCTCGCGGCAGGAGAGGTACTGCGCGTTCGCTTCGACAACAAGCTCCCCGAGTCATCGACGGTGCATTGGCACGGGATCGCGCTCCCGAACGCGATGGATGGGGTCCCCGACGTCACCCAGGCCGCGGTGGCGACGAATGCCACCTTCGTGTACGAGTTCACGGTCCCCGACCCCGGCACGTACTTCTTGCACTCCCATGTGGGAGTCCAGCTCGACCGCGGTCTCTACGCGCCGCTGATCGTCGACGACCCGGCTGATCCCGGCGCCTACGACGCCGAATGGATCGTCGTGCTCGACGACTGGACCGACGGCACCGGGCGGTCTCCCGACCAGGTACTCGCGAACCTCGAGTCCATGGGGAACATGGGCGGGGCAGGGGAAGGCCACGGGTCCGACATGGGTGGCATGCACGGGAGCGATAGCAGCGGCATGGGATCGATGTCGATGGCAGGTTCGAGCAAGCTGTTGCGCGGCGACGCGGGCGACGTGCGCTATCCGTACTACCTCGTCAACGGTCGGCGCCCGAAGTCGCCGGAGACGTTCTCTGCCAAGCCCGGGCAGCGGCTCCGACTCCGCATCATCAACGCGGGCTCCGACACTGCGTTTCGCGTCGCGGTCGGTGGCCATCGCCTCACCGTCACCCACACCGACGGGTTCCCGGTCACACCGACCGAAACCGATGCCGTCCTGCTGGGAATGGGCGAACGGGTGGATGCCCTCGTGCAGCTCGGCGATGGCGCATTCCCCCTGGTCGCAGCAGCAGAGGGCAAGGGCGCGCACGCGCTGGCCGTCATCCGCACCGGCGCAGGCGAAGCGCCCGGCCCGAAGGTGCATCCCAAGGAGCTCGACGGGCGAGTGCTGTTACCGTCGACGCTCGCGCCGAGCAGTGACTCTGCAGGAGTCACCGTCGATCCCGATCGCACGCATCGGCTGGTGCTGGCCGGCAACCACATGCGCTATCGCTGGACCATCAACGGCCGGACGTTCGAGAACGCGAAGGCCCTGCCCGTCAGCACCGGCGAGCGCGTGCGCCTCGTGTTCGACAACCGTTCGACGATGTTCCACCCGATGCATCTCCACGGTCACACGTTCCGAGTGATGTCGCGTCGCAACGGCAGCCTCGAGGCTGGAGCAAACAAGGACACCGTCATCGTCCGGCCCGACGAGCGCGTCACCGTCGACTTCGACGCCGACAACCCCGGAAAGTGGGTCGTGCACTGCCACAACGCGTACCACCAGGCCGCCGGGATGATGACGACGATCGCGTACCAGCCCTGAGGTTGCACGACCGTGCCGGTAGCGGATGATCGGATTCGGGCCCTTCGGCCCTAACGACGACGTCGTGTCGTAGCGAGACTCGCGCCATGAAGGCATCGAGGCCGGCGAGGTCTCCTCGAGGCGATGTTCGCGGTGACGGCCGCACAGGCGTGTGACGTGTGATCGCGCCGCACGCTCGCGAGCCCGAGCAGATCGCCGTGGGTATCGACGGCTCGCTTGCGTCGAGGGCGGCGGTGCGCTGGGCCATCGACCACGCGCTGGATCGAGACACCGTCACCCTGGTCCACGTCTGGCAAGCGTCGCCAACGCTGGTCGATGCGGGGATCGTCGACCCCGAAGACGACACCGCTCCCCGCAGCTTCGCCGGCCACGAACTCGCCCGGGCGAAAGCGCTGCCACACAGCGCCGGCGTGACGCTCAAGAGTGAGGTGCTGCACGGAGATCCTCGCGACTGCCTGTGCGAACTCAACACCGACCTCCTCGCGGTCGGCGCCCGAGGACAAGGTGGAGTGGCGGGTCTGCTTCTCGGCTCCGTCAGCTGCTTCCTCGCGCGACACGCTCACAGCCCGCTGGTCATCGTCCCATCACCCAGCCGCAAGCTCGATGAACCTCCCAACCGATGATGCGATGAGCGCCGCGCTCACAGGTGGTCGGACCGCCGGCCTTCTGGCGGCAGTGGCCTCGAGCCCGGCAAGTCGGAACGAGGCGGCGTAAGCGCGGTTGGCGGCGAGAATGTCCTGGAGCTCTTCGAGCTCCATGCCTCGGATCTCGCGCCAGGGAACCTCGCTGATCGCGTCGGTGGTCTCCTCGGCGAGCTTCGACGCGGCGTCGCGGATCCGAGCGATGACTGCCTCCGAAGCAAAGCGGAGCACCGGGTCCGCGTCGAACGCCGCACGGCCGTTGGACACGATCGCCGCGCCGACATCTCCTGCCTCACGGATGTCGTCGAGGAGCGCCGCGTCGGACCTGCGAGCGCTCACAGAGCAACGGCGTCGGCCAGGATGTGCGAATCCTGAGGCCGTAAGGCCGCAGTTTCGATGATGTCGACCGAGACTCCCAGGAGCTCCTCAAGATCCAACAGAAGGCCCGAGAGGTCAAGGAGCGAGCGGCCCGGCTCGAAGTCGACGAGAAGGTCGAGGTCACTTGACACGTCCGCCTCGTCGCGAGCGACCGATCCGAAGACACGAATGTTGTTCGCACCGCGCCGTTCCGCCAACGCGATGATCTCCCCGCGACGCGACCGCACCAGATCGACGAGGTCGGTTGTTGCCCTTCGACTCACGGACGCCATGCAACAATCGTAAACCGCGTGCGGCTCACGCTCGGCCGTCCTTCGAGCGGCGACAGCTCGGCACTCTCTGATCAGGGAGCCTCTCGGCGCGCTCGGAGGGAATCGAACCCCCAACCTTCTGATCCGTAGCCGCGGTCGGATCGTCCGGGCCATGCGACCCGGTCTCGGCTGTGTTGTCGAGAGCGACGCTACCAGCGACAACGCGCGTTCGCGTCCGACAAGTGCAGTTCCGTCACGGTGCGTGTGCCCGAAGTTGGTGAGCAGCTGGTTAGCACGAGGCCCTTCCGCGCGTATCTGTTTGTAATACAGTCTGTGGGTGCCGGACGAGCGGTTCGACCTGGACCAGCTCCACGACACCGACCCATTCGAGATCGACGACCAAGCGGCCCACCTGTTCAAACATGCAGAACGCGGCATCGACGACATCTACGAAATGTGGGAAACCGACCCACTCTTCTACCCGGCCATCCCACCGGCGCACTGGCTGATGGTCGCCGAGATCGGTGGCCACGTGCTCGTCGTGCCCCTTGCTCCATCAGACAGCGGCAACCGTGCCAAGTGCCGGCCGATTGGCTGCTACGAGGCTGCCAAGCACGTCGCAGACCAGTACCGGAGAGACCGATGACACCTCGCAAGAAGATGACCCGAAAAGAAGAGCACGAGTTCTACGCGCGGTCTGAGAACCAGACGCCCCAGGGACCCGCGCGGCGACGCAAAGGCGGTCTCACCGAGATCGTCCCAGTGCGATTTCCGCCCGACGTCCTCGACGAGGTGCGCCGCCGCGCCGACGACGACGACCGCTCGGTCTCCGGATGGATCCGCCGCGCCGTCGAAGACCAGCTACGCCGAACCGCCAGCTGACGAACGCGTCCTCTCGGCGACGCGGGGTCTTCGATCGAGAAGTAGAAGAGGTCGGTCCCAGCGCGTGTGCAACGCACCCAGACTGTATGGGCTCTGCCACATATGTGCTAGAGTGCATGCGTGTGGAGGTCCGCTACCACCCGCTGTTCCAGCGATGGCTCGAGGAGCCGGCCGAAGTCGACGAGGAGGTGTTCGGAGAGGTCATGGCGCTGCTCACCGCGCTCGAACTGCACGGACGTGCGCTCGAAGACGAGGTGCACGAGGAGTCCCACGCGATCGTCACCGCCCGCTACGACCTGCGCGCCCTCCGGAGAACACCCCCGACCAACACGACGCCGTATGCGACCGACCCGCCGGTGCTGCGGATCATCTACGGCTACTGCCGCACCGGAGCCGGCGACGACGTGACCGTCGTCCTCATCGGCGGCGACAAGACGACTCTTGGCAACGTTCGGTACCCGCGCCACATCGCCGAAGCACAGGCCCGACTCGATCAGTACTGCCGCCAGTACCGGCGCTGACACCGATTACGAAGCGAGGTAACCGATGACACAACGCAGGATCCCCGCGGACCATGCCAAGGCAGCCGACACGAAGCTCGGGCCCAGGGACTGGAAGCGAGCCGAACGTGCTCCCGAACGGTTCAAGGAGCTGCTCGACGTCAAGCCACGCGCCAAGGCTCGCTACGACGCGGTACTCGAAGAGATCAACGCACGACAGGCAACACTGCGCCGACTGCGAGAAGCGCGCGCGCTGACACAAACGACCGTGGCTGAGCTGCTGGAGATGGACCAGTCAGAGGTGTCGCGACTCGAGTACCGCAGCGACATGCTGCTCTCGACTCTCAAGCGGTTCGTACAAGCCACCGGCGGCGAACTCCACATGGTCGTCCAGTATCCCGACAGTGCACCGATCGAACTCCTCGTCGGAGACGACTAGATCCCGCGACCGCTTCGGAGTGCTGTGCGGCCGACGTTCTGTACCCGCGAACGTGCTTGTGCCTGGAGCACCGTGCGGGCACTCCGTGTGCCGTCAAGCCGAGGGAAGCGCGCGCGGGCTCACCGTGGGCGTGCTCGGTGCCCTCCACTACACGCGTTCTCGCGGGAGGCCGGCCTCATCGACGTCGAGCCGGTTCGGCGGGGCACCGTCTGGCGCCCGCAGCACCTGTCGCGGCGAAGTCGCTGGTCCCGCGGACGCGCATCGGGCATTCGGTGTCATCGAGCATTCGTGTGGACCTTTTGGCCTTCAATCCCTCCAGGGACGATTGAAGGCCAAAAGAACGCGCGCGAACGCGACGAGTGTCCTACAGACCCGGCGTGAGCAACCGTGAGCAAGCGCACCAGGAAGGCAACGGGCGGTCAACCCAACATGGGCCGTGACCAGCACCTTCTGCAGCGCGCTCGGAGGGAATCGAACCCCCAACCTTCTGATCCGTAGCCGCGGTCGGATCGCCCGGGCCATGCGACCCGGTCTCGGCTGTGTTGTCGACAGCGACGCTACCAGCGACAACGCGCGTTCGCGTTCGACAAGTGCAGTTGCGTCGCGGCGCGTGTGCCCGAAGTTGGTTAGCAGCTGGTTAGCACGATCAGCGTTCCGCCACAGAGACTCGCCGTGTGCCATCGGCACCCGAGGGGTTGACGGTCAGAACCAGACGACTCCGTCAACATCCGGCTCGCACTCATCAAGCGGGGGGAAGCCCCGTCCTACAGCCTTGACGTCTTCCATTAAATGAATGTCCGCGTACTCGAGATTCGAAGTGTTGCCGAGCTCGTCGTAGAGGTTCCAGCGTCGCGCGAACAGAATCCCGGGTCGGTCCGCCGCGCGAAATGTTGACACCACCTGCGTATCGGGGAACCGGCCACGCAGCTCGATCCGCTCGAACTCCACGCCCTCGAGGAACGGTTGCGTCTTGCCGCTCTGGTCGCGCCAACCGCCGAGCAAGCTCGCCCGCATTCCCTCAAGCTCCTGCTGTTCGAACTGGTCGAGGTCGACACCTGTGGGCGGCACGGGAGCTGGCGCGTTCTCTGCGAGGTCGCAAACGATGGTGAGCACGCTGGTTGTTCCGTCGCGCGCATCCAGCCACACGAGTGCGCCCTGATCGCTCCTGGACATAAACCAGGTCTGACCTTCACTCACGACAACGTCACCTGACGTCTCGACCAAGTGGGGTAGCTCGATTCTCAGCGGCGGAGTTTCCGGCCGACCGAGGTCGAAACACAGCGCCTCGCTTTTGGTCGTTCTGCCTCCGAACCGTGACGCAAAATCGCTACGGACCACAACGCCGATGTTGTCGACGACAGCATCGGGGTCGATCGCTACAACGGACGCGGTGAGACGCCCCGTCTCAACATCCAGCTCATGAAGTGCCACGGGCCCGGACCCGAAGATCGTCGACGCTTCGACGGCGGAGGGCCTTGGTTCGAGACCGAAACCGGCAAGCCAGGACCGAGAGCCGTCGACGAACAGAGCGCCATTGGTGCTGGGAAGGTGAGCGAGTACGACAACCTCTCCACCTCGATCGCAGCGCGCCACGACTCCCGGGTAGCTATATCCAACACTCCCCCTGCCGTGCGGAGTCTTGACGAGTGGATCTTTAGGACGCCGAAGGATCACGAGAAAGTCCTCGCCGGCGAGAGCAACGAGCTCGAGTACGTCGCCGCCGAGGTCGATTCTGTCCGCGACGCCGGCTTGGATACGCCACACCGGTCGCGCAACCTCGTCATCGATGTCGTCCTCATCATCGACATCAAGATCGAGATCAAGATCGAGATCAAGGTCGACATCAATGTCGTCGTCAGGTCGAACCGGTCGTACCCAGGAAGGGAGCTCGAGAATGACGGGGGCCGCCCAGATGATCGGGCGACGCGCGGGCTCATGCTCCACCGCCGACCGCGCGGCGTCATCGCCGCCGTGCTCCTGCCAGTCAGCATCGGCAACGACCCAAACCGCATCACCAACAACGGTGATTGGCCCTGGCGTTTCGTCCAGCGCGATCAGCGACACGGCGCCCGAGCGCGTGTTGACTCGAACCATGCCGCCAGAACTCGGGGCACTCACCCACAGATCCTCGCCATGGCAACAAAGCGCGGTCGTCGCCTCTCGATCGCGGTGACTCGGCGACACGGTCCACCAGATAAGCCGTTCGAGCTCGCCGCTCTTCCTGTCGACCTGCGCTACCACCGGGAACACTGCGTCCGAAGCGAAGATCCACCGGTCGTCGACAGCAATCTGGGCGACACGGAAAGGACGGATCGCGACCACCGGCCTTTGCTACGGCAGGTCGAGGCGCCGGAACGACGTCCTCGTTGCGGAGTACACGCTTGGGCCATCGGCGGTCACGAGGCGCTCAATGTTGTCCCATTGCGCGGTGACAATGCGTAACTCGTTCCACGTCGTGGGGTCTTGCCGCGTGTCCACCACTACAACGCGCAGCGCGCTCAAGCGGACTGCGGCAATCTCTATGCGCTTCCGCGCTATCCGAGAGTCGCGCGAGATGACGACCCACCCGAGCGCACCGACCCGGGGAATCCAGATCGGGTCCCTTATCGCGGGACTCGTGATAGTGCAGGGTGGCCGCCCACGCCGGAGATCACCGGGATCGCCTGGGTATGTGACGTCATAGCGGGCCGCGACAAGGCTCTTGCCGAGTGCGAGCAGATCGGCGTCGACATAGAAGCGAATCGCTGGCACCGCACGCGCCGATCACGCCGCAGTGAGCAAGAGCGGCCAATCGGTTTCTTCGTAGTTCAGGGCAGCGACGACTTGCGCGATCGTCAACCCGTAGTCGTCGGCGAGAGCCTCGACGGGTTCGCCTGCCTTGGACTTGATCGCGAGGACTGCCGTGCTGATGCCGGCGACGCTGGGCATCCCGAACCGCACGTATGGGTCGATGACGATTGGGGCGTCCTTCCCCGCAGGTCGGAGTCGAGCTGCCTCCCCCGTCGGATCGTCGGGCGGCTCGAACTCGACGCGTGCGAGGAATCGTTCGGCGATACCCGCGAGAACTCCCTGTCCGGTGGTCGGTTCGATGAGACCGGGTCGAAGCTCGAGCTCGAGGCCCGTCCGCTCTCCCGCTTCGAGGAGCAGCCGTCGGCCGGGGCCGACCCATGGCCGTGCCGTCGCAAGCGGGTACGGAGCCCCCAGCTCCTCCCGAAGCAGCGTGATGAAGTCGCGAAGCCTCCAGAGCCTGACTCTCAGTCCCTTGCGATAGCCCGCTAGATAGCCGGCTTCGACGAGCTCGCCCCACGTGACGACATTCGAGCCCGTTGGCTCGGGCCGAAGAACCGGGGCGTAGAGGCGCCCACCACGCTCCCCACCCTCAAGCCACCATCTGAGAGTGGAATCGGGGATACGCAGCACCTCGGCGGCGACAGAGACTTCATAGAGGTCGACGCCGAGCACGGAGGGCGACGGGGAGTCCACGACATTGATGCTAGGCAGGGGCTGAGACACCAAGCGGTGATGTTCCGGCAGACGGCCCCCTACGGGTGCCCGCCGAGGCAGCTCATTCGCGTCTCGATGTCTCGTCCGTCGCCGATCGACACGACGTCTCTACCAGTGAGCCACAACCCCGGTCGCGCGTACCCAGGCGATCAATGAGCTCTACAGACGTCGGGTGCCCAGACGTGCATCTCGGTATCGGCCGCACGTGGAGCTATCACGGCGTCGCACGGGTTGCGGTCGATCAACTCCCAGCGCAGCGCGTCTTGCAACGCGCGACGCAACAGACGGTGGCAGTAGCGCACGGTGGTGGACGAGAGCGGGCCGGCTCGAAATCGCCGTGGCTTCTGGAGCAACAGCGTCTGCCAGTTCCTGATCCGCTCGGGCGTGAGCTCACACAGTCGAACCTCACCCAAGTGGGGGAGCACATGATCTCGCACGCACCGCTCGTACGAGTCGGAGGTCGTCGCTCGGCGCGTGGGCGCGGATTGCACCAGCCAGTCCTCGAGGAACTCGGCGACGGTCAGCCCGGCCACCTCCGCGGTTCCTTGCGCGTCGTCCTCGACGTCGACCAGAAACCGCCGCTCGGCCGCGACCGCATCCCACTTGGTGCGGTACCCGCCGCGCCATACCTGCCGGCGCGCGCCATCACGCTCACGAAACCATACCGCGAAGGACCAACTCTGGCCTCGTCGCATCACCGTCATCGCGTCCTCCTCGGGCACGAAAAGCGCGCCGAGAACCGGGAACGCGACAGCGACGAATCGAAAGTTGGTCAGCAGGAAACCCTCGTGGAGCCCGCCGTGCACCGTCTCGCGAGAGTCAGCTCAGAGCAGAAACCCCGTCTGACCAGGGACGATGTGCAGCGCGCTCGGAGGGAATCGAACCCCCAACCTTCTGATCCGTAGTCAGATGCTCTATCCGTTGAGCTACGAGCGCAGTGGCTGTTGCACTTCCCCCGGATGCGGGCATTGCAGTGTAGACGTGCCGGTACGGTCTCGCAGCGAGGATCTCAGCTCACGCGCGGGAACGTGCCCGACGTACGCCGGATCTCCGCGGCGTCGGGAGTGATCGGCGCGGCCACACCACCTGTGCCCGCTGCCGGCGCGGCCACGCGCGGGCGTGCCATCGTCATCCGCGACAGTCGTTGCCCACCCACGGGTGCCGCGACAGGCGCGCGGGCGCCCTCGATCACGGCGGCGACCGACGGATACGACGCAGCAAGGCCCGCAATGGTTGCGTCGTCGAGCACCAGGAGCCGCACGCGCTCGAGCGCGAGCAACTCCGAACCGCGCCGCTCCCCGAGGAGCGCACCGATCCCGAAGCAATCGCCGGGTCCGAGCTCGACGACTGGTTCGAGCTCGCCGTCCAGGCCGGGCACCCGCACCTGCGCGCGACCGCTGCGTACGATCGAGAGTCGTCCTCCCCCTTCACCAAGCGTCTCCCCTGCCGCGAGGTCGGATACCGCCAGGCGCGTCGCGACATCGGCGAGTGCGTCGTGTCCGAGCGCCTCGAACAACGGAATCGGCGCGAGCGCAGCGACAGCGTCGAAGGGCGCCTCGGCGGGGACGTGCCCGCCGGTCTGCTCTGCCCAGAGCATTGCGTAGTGCCCACCGAGTGCGACCAGCTCGTCGTGCGTGCCTTGCTCGGCGATATGACCCTGCACGACCACGAAGACGCGGTCGTAGTCGACGACCGACGTGAGCCGGTGGGTGACGGAGATGGTGGTGCGTCCGTGCGACACGCGGTCCAGGGTCGCGGCGATGAGACGCTCCGTGCGGGGGTCGAGCGCGGAGGTGGCTTCGTCGAGCAACAGCACCGCGGGGTCGCGCAGCAGTGCGCGCGCGATGGAGAGCCGTTGGCGCTGGCCACCGGAAAGGAGGCCACCGCGCTCACCGACGAGTGTGTCGAATCCACGAGGCAAGGTCGACACGAAGTCGGACAGTTCAGCCGCGCGTGCGGCCTCCTCGACTTCGTCGTCGGTGGCATCGAGCTTCCCGAGCCGGATGTTCTCTCGCACGGTCGCGTCGTAGAGGAACGTGTCCTGGAACACCACGCCGAGCTGACCGCGCAGCGATTCGAGCGTCGCGGTGCGGATGTCGCGGCCGTCGAAACGCACGGCGCCGTCGTCGGGGTCGTAGAAGCGCATGATGAGCTGCATGATCGAGCTCTTGCCCGCACCCGACGGCCCGACGAACGCGACCCGCCTTCCCGCAGGGATCGCGCAATCGACGTCGTCGAGCACGCGCCGCTCACCGGTGTACGAGAAGCCCACATGGTCGAGGCGCAACTCGGTCGAGAGCGGCGGGAGGGGCGTCGTGTCAGGTGTGTCGGCGATCTCGGGGAGCTCGTCCATCACCTCGTTGACCCGGTAGAGCGCACCGGTGGAGGCCTGGAGCTGTTGACCGATCCCCGTCAACGACGCCACCGGGCTGAGCACCTCGCCCATCACTCCCATGAAGGCGACGAGACCACCGATGGTGAGGTCGCCGTCGAGGATCAGCTTGGCGCCGAGGCCGAGCACGAAGAGCCGAAGGAACGTGACGATCATGTTCACGGAAAGGCCGAAGAGCCCGCCGAAGAGCTGGAGGCGCACTTGGTTGCGGAAGAGACGGTCGGACGCGCGGCCGAACCGCAGCATCTCGCGCGCCTGCAAGCCGAACGCCTTGACGACCGGCTGCGCCTGGTAGTTCTCGGCGGTGACGTTCAGCACCACGCCCGTCTGCTCCTGCACCGCGATACTGCGCTTCAGCGCGCCGTTCGACATCACGCGGTAGACGATCGCGATGAGCGGCGCGCCGAGGATCACGATCCCGCCGAGCAACGGGTCGAGCGTGAGCAGGATCACCGCCGACACGATCAGGCTCAAGATCTGGAAGAGGCCTTCGCGCAACACCTGTGAGAGGCCGGCCTCGAGCGTGTGGACGTCGGAAAAGAACCGCGACAACACGTCGCCCTGTTCGTGTCGATGGAACCAGCGCGCGGACAGGTCCTGCAACCGCTCGAACATCTGGCCACGGATCTGCTGCACCACCGCGCTGCTCACGTATGCGGCGAGGTAGCTCCGACGCAGCCCGGCGAGCAACGACACGACGAACGCGGCGCCCAGGATCGCAAGGAGCGTGAGCACCTCGGAGAACTCGCCACTTGGGATCGCGGTGTCGATGAGGCTGCGGAACGCGAACGGAAACGCCACGGTGAACGCGAGCGACAGGAGCATGTAGAAGAACATCTCCAGCTCGCGCCACTTGTGCGGCCGGATGTAGGTGATCGCCATGCGCAAGAACTCGCGTGGCTTGGCCTCGGGTGGTCCCGAGTAGAGCTTGCGTTCCCACGCCCGTTGCAGATTCGCAAGCCCGGTGCCGAACGCATCGGTATACGCAACGTCGAGCCCGCCGGGTGTGGCGGTGGTGAGCACGCGCACGACCGCGTCGTCGTTCTCGCGGTCGACGAGATACCGCACGAAGGAGAGCGCCAGGGCCGAGCTCACCTCACCGTCGGCCGCGTGGAGCTGCTCGGGGTCCATCGCCCGCAACGCCGGGTCGGGGTCGGGAGTGCCGGCCACGTGCAGGCCGTACCCCTCGAGCAGGTCGCCGAGCTCCGCCCCTGCCGGGAGCCGGCCGCCGAGCAGCAGAGCAAGCGGGCGCTCGAGCGGCTCCGGTGGCGACTCCGGGGTCACGACCATCCAGATCTCACCGCGCACCGCGTCGACAACGGTGCTGTCGGTGACGATCCGACCCGGGGCGTCGGGGTCGGGATAGGGGTCGACCAGACAGATCTGCGGGACGGTCGCGGGCGCGTCGAACGACGAGAGGCGACGCCGCGCCCGTGGAAACGAGGCAGCCACCCCCTCCGCCGCGGCCGCGCCCGCGGTGCCCGCTCGGTACCGCACGACGCAGCCGTCGCCCGTGATCGCCTCGAGCGCGCGCAGTTCGCCGCGCGGCTCTGCCACCGCGGCCGGCGGTACCGGCGCGGGTTGGGGGGGCTCCGGCTGGGACTCGAGCTCGGACTCGAGCTCGACGGGAGCGAGCACCTCGATCTCGGTGTCGCCGATGCGTACGACCGCGCCGACTCCGACCGGCTGCGGGTGGACAAGCCTCACGTCCCCGAGAAATGTCCCGTTGGCGCTCCCGAGATCGGTGGCGACCACGCCACCGTCGCGCGTGGTCAACGAAAGGTGCCGTCGGGAGACTTTCGTGTCAGTGAGGATGACCCCGTCGCACTCGCGCCCGATCTCGATGCTTTCGGCGACCGTGACCCGCACGGCCCGCTTGCCGGGCTCGCGGATCTCGACGACCGGATCGGCCATGTTGCCCCCTTCTCGTCACCGGATCGAGGCGGAACCACGGATGACGGCGCGCGGCGGACGGTAACACGGAGCATCGGGTGGATCGGCCTGTAACCGAGACTCGGCTTCCACGTCATGGCAACGATGGACGCCGATGCCGCCGACCGCCTCCTCGCCAAACTCCGCCGCTTCGCCGAAGAGGATCTCGATACCGAAGAGCGCGCGTTGCTGGCCCGTCTGCTCGCTCCCGGCGTGGCACTCGCGTTCGAGGAGTCGGAAGTCGACGGCTTCCAGATGGTCGAGTGGCCGGAGGACGATCTCGGGAGCGCCCTCGCCGACGCGTTGCGACGATCCAATCTCAGAGTCGAGGGACTCCACGATTGATCCGGCTCGGCGATCGCTACTCGACGACCGACGCACGCTCTCGGACGCGCGCCTCGAGCTCCAGCGCCGCCTGAAGGCGGCGCCGGGCCCGGTGGACGGCAACCTTCGCGGCGCCGGGCGAGATCCCGAGGGCGGCCCCAACCTCGGAGGGGCTGAAGCCGAGCTCGCTCACCAACGCGACCGCGGTGGCGTCGCGTCGGGACAGGCCGGCGACGCAGCCCCGCACTGTCCGCACCGCGTCGCGCAGCGCGGCGAGCTCCTCCGGCCCGACTTCCGCTGACGCCAGGTCGCCCGCGATGTCGAGATCGGTGATCACGCGTCGGTGCTGCCGCCGTTCGTCGACCGCGGCATTGCGCGCGATCGCGAGAACCCAGGATCGAAAATGGTCGGGTTCGCGGAGAGTATCGAGTTGCTCGAGGGCGCGCAGGAAGGTTTCCTGCACGACGTCGGCGACCGTCTCGGGCCCGTGGATATTGGCACGCACGGCAACCGCAACTCCCGGAGCGTGCGCGCGGTACAACTCGGCGAACGCCGCGGTGTCGCCGGCGCGCACCTTCTCGACGAACTCGGCGTCCCGCCCGCCTGTCACTGGTAGTCAGGGGCGCGGTGTCCGCGGTGCGGGCCCGGTTCCCCATCCCCCTTTCAAACCGTGCGTGCGGTTTTCCCGCACACGGCTTTCCGACGGTCTTCTTGACATGGTTACGCTGCCTTCGGGTATCGGATAGTGCCCATGAGCTGGTGCAGGCCCTGGTCCCGGAACCAGGCAGGCGTCCAACGTTCGACCTGACCGGCGCGTAGGTTGCGGCCCCGCTTCTTGATGAGCAAGCGTTTGAGCCGCCACGCGACGTGCCGGTCCATCTGGACGAACTTGTTGGCCGCGTTGCCGGTGCGGAAGTAGTTACCCCACCCCCGCAAGAACCGGTTGAGGTCACTGATCGCGTCCCCCAACTCGGTTCCGGTGTGGTTCCGGCCGGTGAGTTCCTTGACTCGTCGGCGTGCCCGTTTCATGGACCGTTGTGACGGCCACCGGTGCAGGTAGTAACGGCGGATGCCGTGTTGTTCCCACAACCGACCCGACATGCGGGCATGAAAATGGCAGCCGAGAAAGTCGAAGCCCTCCTTGCCTTCTCGGAGGTCGACCACACGGGTCTTGTCCGAGTGCAGTTCCAAACCGAGCTCACCCAACAGCTTCTGTGCTGTGCGGTACGCATGTTCGGCTTGACTGCGAGTCGTGCACAACACGACGAAGTCGTCTGCGTAGCGGACAACTTCACCGGTGCCGTACTCGGCCCAGGCCCGGTCGAACGCGTGCAAGAAAATGTTGGCCAGTAGCGGAGAGATCACACCGCCTTGGGGTGTGCCCGTGACCGTCTCGGAAACCACCCCATCGACCAACACACCTGCGCGCAGCCATTGGCGGACCAGCTTGAGTAGCCGCCGATCCGACACGCGCCGTTCGATCATGCCCATCAATCGGTCATGGTCGATAGACCCGAAGAAGTCCGAGATGTCGGCCTCGAAGACAAAGACTCGTCCTCGCGGGAACGCCACCCGGATCACCTCCAACGCGTCGGTCGCCGAACGCTTCGGGCGGAACCCGTAACTCGCAGGCATGAAGTCGGCCTCGAAGATCGGCTCGAGGACCATCTTGGCTGCCTGCTGGCACACCCGGTCGCGCACGGTCGGGATACCCAACGGCCGGCTCCGACCATCAGGCTTGGGGATCTCCACCCGGCGCAACAACGCCGGACGGTAGATGCCTGCACGAAGATCACGGGCTAACTCGTCGAGCATCCGCTCGACCCCGTAATCCTCCACCGCCGCCAACGTCACACGATCAACCCCAGCGGCGCCACGATTCGCTCGGACTCGTCTCCACGCCTCCCACAAGACGTCACTCCTATAGATCCGGTCATACAGAGCATGGAAACGCCGACCCGAAGACTGCTTGGCCGCAGCCCATAGCCGATTCTGAAGTCGTCGCACGTTGACGTCAGGTCGAGACCCGACGGGGTAGTTGGACCGGGCGGTCCCGGCCATGCCCTTGCGCTTACCTTCATCACCGACGTGACCGAAGTCGGGGTCCTTCCCTCCCGCCGCGTTGTGTTGCACGGCGATCACAGGTACTACGACCCCGTCGGACTCCCGCTGCACTCCGTTCGATTTCACCATCGGCTTATACGAACGGTCTTTGCTGACAAGGCTGCACAGACGGGTCTCTCCTGTTCCGAACCAGGCCTTGCGCGCGTGCCACTCCCCATACCCCGGGAGGACCCGACGAGGGCATGTCCGGAACGCCAATCGTCGAATGTCGCCTTCGCCGTGACGTGAGCAGCTCGGCTCCCCCGTTGTCAATCTGACGAGGCTGCAGGATTCGCGTAACGCTGCGGCCCGCGCGCTTGCTCCCTCCAAAGAGGCTCTCGACACCCCGCTCAGCACGCCACGTCTCCGCGACGAACCGGGGCCTGCTACCGGGCTCTCCGGCGATTACCCGGGCGGGACTCACACCCGCTGGTCTGGTCCAGCTTTCAGGACGCACCACGAGCGG
>JBBDHW010000039.1:0-7848 GCA_040880805.1 Acidimicrobiia bacterium
TCTCGACCAACCGCCACTCCGGCCTGTTCTGGCCGGCAACAGTGGCGGTTGGTCGCGGGGAGCCTGACTGGCGCAGCAGACCCCCTCATCGATCTGCGGCTCTGGGTGGAGAGGGCAACGATCGATCGCGTCGCTTCTATGAGAACGCGCCCCGTCGCCGCAACTGGTGCGACGAACTGGGCCGGTGGTTCTTGATCGCGCCTGACTTGTAAGGCCCAGCGTTACAAAGGACGCGCGATCGCGCGGGCGCCCACGAGATGCCGCCCAAAACAAGACCCTTCTGTAGCCAGCCCGTCGAGCCGGTCAACCGGAACTCGCGCAGCGGCCGAGGCGACGTCATCGCTTTCGAAGGGTGCGGCCGCCCGGAGAGACCCGTCCCGGAGGGACGCGTCCGAGCGCAGCGAGGACGCGCAGGGGCTCTCCCGGATCCAAGGCCGCCCTTCGAAAGCGCAACGGCGTCGCCTCGGCCGCAGAGACTCGGCGTGGGAACTCAGACGCCGGAGCGAGCGTGACCGGGCAGCACGCGGTAGGCCGTGTACACCGAGTCGACGCGTTTGAGCGCCGAGATGATCGAGTCGAGATGGCTCGGGTCGGCAAGCTCGAAGTCGAACCGGAACTTCGCGACGCGATCACTCGATGTCTGCGATGTGCTCGCCAAGATGTTCACGTGGTACTCGGCGAGCACTTGCGAGATGTCGCGCAGGAGCCGGTTCCGGTCGAGCGCCTCGACCTCGACGGAGACCACGAACGTGGCCGGCTGGTCGTTGTCCCACTCGACCTCGATGAGCCGCTCGGCGTGGTCGACCAGCCCGGCTGCGTTCGCGCAGTCAGTGCGGTGCACCGACACGCCGCGGCCGCGCGTGACGAAGCCCATGATGTCGTCGCCCGGAACCGGGGTACAGCACCGCGACAGCCGCACCATCACATCGTCGAGTCCTTCGACGTGCACACCAGCGGCACGCCGCGAGTCGCGACGCGGTGCGCGCGGCGGGCGCGCGGTGGTGACGGGCAACTGCTCCTCTCCCCCGCGCAACTCCTTCTGGAGACGTTGCACGACGGCCTTCGCCGACACGTGGTGCTCGCCGATCGCAGCGTAGAGAACGTCGAGGTCGGCGTAGTGCAGCGCGTCGCCCACCGCCTTCAGCGCGTCGGACTGCGCGAGCCGCTGTACCGGCAATCCCTCGCGGCGGAGCGCCTTGGTGAGCTCCTCGCGGCCCGTATCGATGGCGTCGAGCCGTCGCTCACGGGAGAACCGCTGGCGGATCTTGGTGCGCGCCCTCGGCGTGCGGACGAACTGGAGCCAGTCCCGGCTCGGGCCCGCGCCCTCGACCTTGCTCGTGAAGATCTCGACCGTGTCGCCGGACACCAGCGTCGAGTCGAGCGGCACCAACCGGCTGTTGACGCGCGCGCCGATACAACGGTGACCGACGTCGGTGTGGATCGCGTACGCGAAGTCGACCGGAGTGGCCCCAGTGGCGAGCGTGATCACCTTGCCCTTCGGCGTGAAGACGAAGACCTCGTCGTACTCGAGGTCGATCTTCAGTGACTCCATGAACTCGCCGGGATCGGATGTTTCCTGCTGCCAGTCGACCATGCGCTGCAGCCACACGAGGTCGTCGGCGGGCTCGCGCTCCTTGTAGCCCCAGTGCGCGGCGATGCCGTACTCGGCACGCCGGTGCATCTCCTGCGTGCGGATCTGCACCTCCACTGCCTTGCCCTGTGGGCCGACGACGGTGGTGTGCAGCGACTGGTAGAGGTTGAACTTCGGCATCGCGATGTAGTCCTTGAAGCGGCCTTGCACCGGACGCCACATCGCGTGGATCGAGCCCAGCGCGGCGTAGCAATCCTTCACCGAGTCGACGACGACGCGCACGCCCACGAGATCCTGTACATCGTCGAACTGCTTACCGCGCGTGATCATCTTCTCGTAGATCGACCAGTAGTGCTTCTCGCGACCGCGCACGTCGGCTTCGATGTGCAGCTCGGCGAGCCGCGCGCGCAACTCGGTGAGCACGTTCTCGAGCAAGTCGACGCGCTCGGGCGCCTGCACAGCGACCATCTGCTCGATCTCGGCGTAGCGCTGCGGGTAGAGCGTCGCGAACGCGAGGTCTTCGAGCTGCCACTTCACGTCGGCGATACCGAGGCGGTGCGCGAGTGGCGCGTAGATGTCGAGCGTCTCCTGCGCGATCCGCCGCTGCTTGAACTCGGGGAGCGACGCGATCGTGCGCATGTTGTGGAGACGGTCGGCCAGCTTGATGAGCAGGACCCGGATGTCTTTGGCCATCGCCACCAGCATCTTGCGCAGCGTGGCGGCCTGCTGCGCCTCCTTGGAGTCGAACTGGAGCCGATCGAGCTTGGTGACGCCGTCGACGATCGCCGCGACCTCGCTGCCCAGCTCGCGCTCGATCTGCTCGACCGTGACGCTCGTGTCCTCCACTGCGTCGTGGAGCAGTGCGGCGGCGATGGTGACGTCGTCGAGGCCGAGGTCGGCGAGGATCAGCGCGACCCCGAGCGGGTGGGTGATGTAGGGCTCGCCCGACCGGCGGACCTGCTCGGAGTGCGCGACGCGCGCCAGTTCGAAGGCCTGCTCGATCAGCGCGGAATCGGTGCGGCGGTGGCGCTCTCGGTAGGCCGCGATCAGGGGTGCGACCTCGACGTCGACCATGTGCTGGCGTCGCCAGGGCAGGACGGAACGGCGGTCGGTGCGGACCTCGACGCGCGGCTCGGTAGTGCTCATCAGGCCATCACTCTATGGCTCGCTCGCTGCGGCGCAGGTTACCTGCGGCGCGTGTTATCTCCGCTTCTTGCCGCGCTGCTGGCGCGGCCGCGGGTTCGACCCGCCCCGCCCCGGCGCGGAAGGCGAGGCGGAGGGAGAACGGGACTTGGAGGGACTCGACGCGGTCGCGGTGGGCGGAGGCGCGGTGGTGATGGTCGCACGGGCAGTCACGTCTTCGGTGTCGTCGATGTCGACACGCTCGTCGACCTCGGCTGCGAGCAACACGGGTGCCGGCTCCGCGAGCTCCGGCGGCGGCGCCGCTTGCTGCACAGGCCGCTTCGCGAGATCGGCCGCGGCGCGCTCGCGGAGCGCGCGGTAGCGCGGTTCGCGCTCCTTGAGCCACGCGAGCACCGGTGTGGCGCCGAAGATCGACGAGTACGCACCCACCGTCAGACCCACGAACAACGCGAGCGCGAAGTCGCGGAGCACGAGCCCGCCGAACACGTAGGTGCCGACGATCAGGAGCGACGCCACCGGCAGGACGGCGACCAGCGACGTGTTGATCGACCGCATCAGCACCTGGTTCAACGAGCGGTTGACCATGGCCGAGAACGTGTCGCCGCGCTCGGTGCCGAGACGCGCCTGATTGTCCCTCACCTTGTCGAACACGACCACCGTGTCGTAGAGGGAGTACCCGAGGATCGTCAGGAATGCCACGACAGTCGCGGGCACCACCTCGAATTGGGTGATCGCGTACACACCGACCGTGATGATGATGTCGTGGATCACGGCGATGATCGCGGCGAGGGCCATCCGCCACTCGAAGCGGAACGTGAGATAGATCGCGATCACGACGAAGAACACGACCAACGCCTGGAGTGCCTTGCTGCTCACCTTGTCGCCCCAGGTAGGCCCGACGTTCTTCACGAGGACCTGCTGCGTGTCGATGCCGGCGTACTTCGCGAGCGCGGCGCTGATCTGCCCTTGCTTCGCGGGTGAGAGATCCTCGGACTGCACGCGCACGGAGTCGTCGCCGAGGATGAGCACCCTGGCATCGCCGAGGCCGAGCGGATTCAGCGCGTCGCGTACGTCGCTGACCGAAGCCGACCCGTTGCTCCGGGTGAACTGCCACTGCGTGCCGCCCTCGAAATCGATCCCGAGGTTCAGACCCTGCACCGCGAACGCGACGACCGAGATGAGGACCAGCGTGCCGGAGAGGATCGCCCAACGCCACGAGCGGTCGATGAAGTTGAAGTGCGTGCGCTCGTGGTAGAAGTCGCCGAGCGTGTGTCGCTCGCGCTTCGGCGCGACGGTGGTGGCAGCGCTTGTCATGCTTGTCCGCTCTCGGTGCCTACACCACGGCTCGCTCCCTGCGGACCGGGGTACCCGGTCCGCAGCCGTTCGCTCGCATGCACCGGGCGGCTCACGCCGTGATCCCCGGCGCGTCGAGACCCGCGGCGATACCCACGCCGCGCATGCGGACCAGCTCGGGATTACGCGCCATGAGCGACACCAGAGGGTGCATGAAGAAGTAGGCCACAAGCAGGTCGAGGATGGTCGACAGTCCGAGCATCAACGCGAAGCCGCGCACCGATCCGATCGCGAGCCAGTACAGCACTCCGGCGCCGATGAGCGACACGAGGTCGGCGGCGACGATGGTGCGGAACGAGCGCGTGAACGCGCGGTCGACGCACGCGCGGACGGTGGAACCGGCGCGCACCTCGTCCTTCAATCGTTCGTAGTACACGATGTACGAGTCGACCGTGATACCGACCGACACGATGATGCCGGTGACGCCGGCGAGGGTGAGGGCAAGCCCCAACGACGAACCGAGGTACGTGATCACGCAATAGAGCGCGATCCCACTCAGGCCGAGTCCGGCGATCACGACCAGACCGAGCAAGCGGTAGTAGAAGAGCATGTAGGCCGCGACGAGCGCAAGCCCGAGGAGCCCGGCCGCAATGCCGGCGTCGAGCTGATCCTGCCCCAGTGAGGGCGACACGTTCTCGACGCTGATCTTCTTCAACTGGACCGGCAGCGCGCCGTAGTTGATCAGCTTCGCGAGATCCTTCGCTTCGCTCTCGGTGAAGGTGCCCGAGATCACCGCGGTGCCATTGAAGGAGGTGAACGACGCGTCATTCGGCTGGATGTTCGGCGCCGACTGCACGATGCTGTCGAGCGTGATCGCGACCTGCTTGTGGAACTGCGCCTGGGCAAGCTGGTCCCACTTCGAGCTTCCGGAGCCGGTGAGATCCATCGTCACGGTCCAGCCCTCGCTCGACCGGAACTCGGCCTTCGCGCTATCGACCGCCTTTCCGGTGAGCGCGGCCGGCCCGAGGTAGAGGCGCGAAGCTCGCGGGCCGCCCGGCTTGTCGGGGAGCACCACGCACGCCTTGCGCTTGTCGTTCTCGCGCGAGGTCGTGGGGATCTTCGGGAGCGCGGCGACCGCGCTCGCGTCACACGACGCGACTGCGGCATTCGCCGCCTCGTCCTTGGACGATTTCGCGGTGTTGCCCGCAACGGTGGTTTCACACTCGTTGTTGGCTGCCGTGTTCTGCGCCGGTGTGGTGGTCGTGGTGGTCGGCAGCGTGGTGGTAGTGGTCGTGGTGCTCGGCGAGGTGGTGGTGGACGCACCGGGCGCCGCGGTGGTGGTCGTGGTGGTGGGTGCCTTCGCCGGCGGTACCCCGGGAATGAACACCGGGCGGAAGCGCAGCTCGGCCGTCTGGCCGACGATCCGCTCGGCCTTGCACCGGTCTTTGACCCCGGGGAGGTCGACGACGATGTCGCTGCCCTGCCTCGAGATCTCGGGCTCGGCAACTCCGAGGCTGTCGACGCGGTTGCGGATCACGTCGACCGCGACGTCGAGCGCCTCGGGCTTGTAATTCCCCACCGGCGACAACACCACGGACACGCCGCCGCGCAGGTCGAGGCCGAGCACCGGGGTGTTGCCCGACACGAGCGTGGCGATGAGCGCGCCGATCACGATGACGATCGACGACACGAGGAAGATGACGTTTCTCCGCACGGATCAGTGCCCGGGGTCGTCCGACGGGGGGTCGACGTCGGTGCCATCAGTGATGCCGGCGGCGCCATCGGTGCCATCGGTGCCATCGGTGCCATCGGTGGCATCGGCGGTGGTGGCGGTGGTGGCGGTGAACGCGGCGGCGGGCTGGGCGATCGCGATCCGCGCGATGCGGAGCACCGTCCCGGGCGCGATCTCGAGCTCGACCGCGTCGTCGGTGAGCCCGCGGATCGTTCCGAAGATCCCGCCCGACGTGATCACCTCGTCACCAACCGAGAGCGCGGCCACGAACTGCCGGTGCGCGGCTGCCCGTCGCCGTTGCGGGCGCACCATGAGCAGGAAGAACGCGAGCGCCAGAACGGCGAAATAGACGAGCGCGATCTCCATGACGTCCCAACGCTGGACTCGACGGTGAGCCGGGTTGCGGCAGAGGAGGATGGTAGCGCCGGGTCACTCGACCGCCGTGTCGGGAGGGGCCTCGAAGAGGTTCGGGCGGAGTGCCGGGCCGACGGGCAACGCCAGGTGCGCGAAGGCCCCGGGAGTGGCAACGCGGCCGCGTGGCGTGCGGTCGAGGAGACCGGCTGTGAGCAGGAACGGCTCGTAGACCTCCTCGATCGTGTCGGGCTCCTCCGCCACTGCCACCGCGAGCGTGTGGAGGCCGACCGGCCGGCCGGCGAACGTGACGCACAGCGCGTGGAGGATGGCGCGATCGACCTTGTCGAGGCCGAGCTCGTCGACCTCGAACAGCGCGAGGGCGTCACGAGCGACGCCGGTGGTGACCCTGCCGTCGGCGCGAACCTCGGCGAAGTCGCGCACGCGCTTGAGGAGACGATTGGCGATGCGCGGTGTTCCCCGTGCGCGCCGGGCGATCTCGTGCGCGCCATCGGCCTCGAGTGGCACACCGAGGATGCGAGCTGTGCGCTCCAGGATCGCCTCCAGGTCGGCGGTGTCGTAGTAGTCGAGGCGGGCGACGAACCCGAAACGGTCGCGCAGCGGGCCGGTGATGAGCCCGGTGCGGGTGGTGGCGCCGACCAGCGTGAAGCGCGGCAGCTCGAGACGGATCGAGCGCGCGGAGGGCCCCTTGCCGATGACGATGTCGAGCTGGAAGTCCTCCATCGCGGGATAGAGCACCTCCTCGACAGGGCGCGGCAGGCGATGGATCTCGTCGATGAAGAGGACGTCGCCGTCGTCGAGGTTGGTGAGGATCGCGGCGAGGTCGCCCGCGCGTTCGAGCGCCGGGCCACTCGTGATGCGCAGACCGACCTCGAGCTCCACCGCGACGATGCCCGACAACGTGGTCTTGCCGAGACCGGGCGCGCCGGCGAACAACAGGTGGTCGACCGACTGCCCGCGCGCGCGTGCGGCGCCGAGCATGATCTCGAGGTGCTCCTTCAGCCGCGGCTGGCCGACGAACTCGTCGAGCCGGCGCGGCCGGAGGCTCGTCTCCTCCGCCACCTCGACCGGATCGGCAGCTGGCTTCAACATCTCCTCTCTACTCAATGGGTCACCGCCAGCAGCTTGAGCGCTTCGCGGAGGAGGTCTTCGACGCGGCCGTCGTCGGGAAGTTGCGTGACGATGTCGCGCACTTCGTCGGCCGAGTAACCGAGCCCCGTGAGCGCTTCACGCACCTCGGCGCGCGCGGTGGGCGCGGCGACACCGTCGGTGAGATCGAAATCGGGAACCTCGAGGCGCGTCTTCAGCTCGACGAGGAGGCGCTGGGCGGTGCGCTTGCCGACGCCGGGCACGAGCGTGAGCGAGGCAAGGTCGTCGTCGACGAGCGCACGACGCAGCGAACTGGGCGAGTGCACTGACAGCATCGCGAGCGCGAGCTTCGGCCCGACGCCGGTCGCGCTGATGAGCGCCTCGAAGGTGTCGCGCTCGTCGCGCGTGGTGAACCCGTAGAGGATCATCGCGTCCTCGCGCACGTGGAGATGCGTGAACAGGAACGCCGGCGTGCCAGGTTCGAGCTGCGTGAGCGCGCCGAGTGGCACGTGCACGCGGTATCCGACCCCGCCGACCTCGACGACGGCCTCACCCGACGCGTGCCGCTCGAGCACCGACCCCCGCAACGAGCCGATCATGTTGTGCGCTCCTCCCTCATTGGTCGCTC
>JBBDHW010000039.1:7948-8716 GCA_040880805.1 Acidimicrobiia bacterium
CGCTCTCGGTTACCGCCGCCCCCGGCACGCGAACCTCCGCTGCGCTCCTCCCTCATTGGTCGCTCCGCTCTCGGTTACCGCCGCCCCCGGCACGCGAACCTCCGCTGCGCTCCTCCCTCACGTCCTTCGCGACCGCGGCGGCGATTGCGGCTTCGAGACGCGGCCCTTCCCATTCGTCGTCGGCGATGGCCGCCTGCAAAGGCGCGCGCCACCAGTGGCAGATCGCGAGTGCGAGCGCATCGGCCGCGTCGGCGGGCTTGGGCACCTCGCTCAGGTTGAGGAGGCGCGCCACCATCTCCTGCACCTCTTCCTTACCGGCGCCGCCGTCGCCCGCGACCGCGAGCTTCACCTCGTTGGGGCTGTACTGCACCACCGGGATGTGCTCGCGCCCGGCAATAGCGAGCGCGAGCCCACTCGCCTGCCCCACCGACATCGCCGTGCGCGCGTTCACCTGGAAGAGGACGCGCTCCACCGCGATCGCGATGGGCTGCATCTCGGCAACGAGCGCGTCGAGCTCGGCGGCCAGCGCGGCCAGGCGGTCCGGGAGCGGGTCGGCGGGTGCGGTCCGGATCACACCGCAGGCGGTGGCAGTGAACCGCGG
This sequence comes from Acidimicrobiia bacterium, assembly GCA_040880805.1. Lineage (NCBI taxonomy): Bacteria > Bacillati > Actinomycetota > Acidimicrobiia > Acidimicrobiia bacterium. The sequence goes on from JBBDHW010000039.1 coordinate 8,550, forward strand.
GCCGTCGCGACGCACCGCGCCGTAGCCGCACCGCGACACACCGGGGTCGATGCCCAGCACAACCCCGCTCGGATCGAACACGGGTTCGATGCTAGGTGGGCAAGGCCGTCAGGGAGTGGATGCCGCTACGGTGCGCCCTCATGACCATGGATGTAGGAGCGCAACGG
>JBBDHW010000039.1:8816-43344 GCA_040880805.1 Acidimicrobiia bacterium
AGGTTCGCGAGCCGAAGGCAGCACAACCGAGAGTGGAGCGACCGATGGATGTAGGAGCGCAACGGAGGTTCGCGAGCCGAAGGCAGCACAACCGAGAGTGGAGCGACCGATGGATGTAGGTGACGTCGCACCGAACTTCGAGCTGGCGGACGAGGACGGCAAGCAACGGCGACTGTCCGACGAGCTCACCAAGGGACCGGTCGTGCTCTTCTTCTACCCCAAGGCGTTGACCGGCGGGTGTACGAAGGAGAGCTGCCACTTCCGCGATCTGGCGGGAGAGTTCGCAGCGGTGGGGGCGCAGCGCATCGGGATCAGTGCCGACCCGGTCGAGCGCCAGAAGAAGTTCAGCGAGAAGCACTCGTTCGACTTCCCGCTGTTGTCGGATCCCGACCGCGCCGTCGCCAAGCAGCTGGGGGCGAAACGACCCGGGCCGATCATGAACAAGCGGGTCACGTTCGTCATCGACACCGACCGCCGCATCCTCGCCATCATCAACAGCGAGACGAACATGGACAAGCACGCCGACGAGGCACTGGCCGCCTTGTCGAAGCGCGCTGCCGCGTAGAGGCGCTGCGGCGGGTCAGCCCGGCTGGCGGTGTTGTTCGTAGTCGAACGGTTGCAGTGACACGAACGGCGCCGCGAACGCGGGAGTGATCGCCGCACCCTCCCACCGATCGGCGAGCACGCTACCGATCGGCTTCGCGACTCTCACCGGATCCTGGTCGAGATACAACACCGAAACGCTGTATCCGCTCTTGCTGAACTCGTCAGGCCGCAACGTGGTGGGCGCGAACGACCAGAGTCCCGCGACACCGTCGATCGCGAGCAGTGCTCGAACGTGGACTGGCGACCACCGCCCGCCTTCGTTCGCCGCGTCGACCCGCTCGATGACCAGATAGGCGCCGCGGTTCGGCCGGTACGGCACCACGTCGGCGGTGACGAGCGCGCTGGTCGCGGCGTGGGCTTCGACGGGTTCGCCACCGGAGACCAACCGATTGGGGAGACGCTCGGGGAACCGACCGATCTCGATCAGGTGGTCCCGAAGGGCGAAGAAGTCGTCGACGACCTGGGCGACGGGTTCGCCGAACAGGTAGTGCACCACGTGGTTGACCGGTTCGAAGCGTTCGGACTGCACCGCGCGGGTAGCGCGGCACTCGGGCGTGGACACCCAGCGCTGGCCAAAGAGCATTCCCGGGATCTCGTACTGCTGCGGCAAGTGGTCGAGGTGATGCCAGCGCAGGTAGCGCGAGTCGTCGCCGTCGGCCGAGCTCGCCGACAGCGAGAACACCCCGAGCTTCACGTTCACGACTGTCGCTCCGCTCTACGCGGCGCGCTGCCGCTTCTTGCGCTTGCGGCGCTTGCGGAGCGAGCGGAGGGTGAGGAGCGCAACGAGCACGATCAGGATCGGCACGACGCGCTTCGCCACCGCGTTGCCCGCCGTGTCGAGGAGGTCGACCGGCTGGGCCTCCGGCGAGTCGATCCTTCGGGGGCCCTCGGCCGAGGCCTCGGGTTGCGCCGCGTCCTCCGCGGGCGTGACCGGCGTTGCGCCGTTGCCGCTCAGTACGTCGCGCTCGAGGTTCGACGCGAACTGACCGAGCAGCTTTCCCGACACATCGGCCATCACTCCGCGACCGAACTGCGCGACCTTTCCGGTGATGTTGAGATCGGTGTCGATGTGCACGACCGTGCCACCGCCGTCGGGAGTGAGTGTGGCAGTGACGGTGGCCGAGGCGTTGCCCTGGCCGCGAGTGTCGCGACCTTCGGCCTTCAGCACCACCGTGTGGGACGACTCGTCGGCCTCCACGATGCGCGCGGCACCCTTGTACTGCGCGGTGATCGGCCCGACCTTCACTTTCACGATGCCGCGGTACTCGTCGCCCTCGATCTCCTGCAACTGCGCGCCCGGCATACACGGCGCGATGCGCTCGACGTCGAGCAGCACCTTCCACGCCTGGTCGACCGGCACGTCGACGCGGAACTCGTCCTCGATCTTCACTGGGGCTCCTCGTTGAGTTGTTCGAGATCCTCGGCAGTATCGACGTCGACGGCACTCCCGGTGTCCTCGCAGGGCACCTCGACCACGTCGTGCCGCTGCATCAGCCGGCGCGCTCCGACGTCACCTTCGAGTTCGTTGGCTTCGGCCCAGAGGCTACGCGCCAGGAGCACAGGATTGCCCCGCACTCCTGCATAGGTCGCGACCGCAAGCTGCGCGCCGTCCGCGTGAGCGGCGGCAAGGCGCCGGTAGGCCTCGGGCCCGACGCGAGGTTGGTCGGCCAGCCCGATGCAGACCGCGCTGACCTCTGCGTACGGTGCGATCGCTCCGAGCGCGGTGCGGAGGCTCGATGCGATCCCGGCGCGCCAGTGGCGGTTGTGCACCACGTCCACTCCCTGCGGCGCCGCGGCGGCGACGTGTCTCCCCTCGTATCCGGTGACGAGCCACACCGGATGCAGCCCCGACGCAACGGCTGCGTCGAGCGCCCACGAGACCAGCGGGCGATCGTGCAGCCGCGCCAGTGGCTTCACGGCGTCACCGAGCCGTGACCCGCGGCCGGCCGCGAGGATCGCGATCGCGACCCCGGGTCCGCTCACCCGTGGACGTCGGGGCCGGCGCGCTCGATGGTGACGCGGATCAGCACGCGTCGCTCGCGTTCCATCGCGGCTCGGTAGTCGTCCCAGTCGGGATGCTCGCCCGCAGTGCTGCGGTAATAGTCGACCAGCGGCTCCATCGCCTCCGGGAGCACGAGAATCTCGGCGGTGCCGTCGATCTGTATCCACTGCCCTGCCCAGCCGTCGTCGGGCAGGATGCACAACGAGACGCGCGGGTCGCGCCGTACGTTCTTGGTCTTGGCCGCCGTCTCGCGCGTGCTCACGATCGCGCGTCCGTCGTTGTCGACGTTGCAGGCCACGATCGACATCTGCGGCGCCCCGTCGGCGCGGCGGGTGGCCATCACCGCGCGGTGATGCTCGCCGATGAACGCGCGTGCGTCGTCGAGGTCCATCAGGCAGACATCAGGCGTAGACCGCCTGGAGCACGTCGTCGGGGATGTCGAAGTTGGCGTAGACGTTCTGCACGTCGTCATGCTCCTCGAGCGCGTCGATGACGCGCAGCACCGACTTGGCGTGCGGCGCGTCGCCGAGTGCCACCGTGCTGGACGGCAGCATCGTGAGGTCGGCGCTCGTCACCGCGATCCCTGCTTCGTCGAGCGCGGTGCGTACCGCGTGCAGATCGGTGGAACCAGTGGTGATCTGCCAGGTGTCGCCCTGGTCCTCGATGTCCTCCGCGCCCGCGTCGAGCGCGGCAAGCATGAGGTCGTCCTCCGACGCAGCGGACTTCTCGAGGATGACCACACCCTTGCGCTCGAACTGCCACGCGACCGCCCCCGGCTCGGCCAGCGAGCCGCCGTTGCGCGTGAAGATGTTCTTGATGTCGGCTCCCGTGCGGTTGCGATTGTCGGTGAGCACCTCGACGTACACCGCGACACCATTGGTGGCATAGCCCTCGTAGTTGATGGTCTCGTAGGTGACGCCTTCGAGCTCGCCCGTGCCGCGCTTGATCGCGCGCTCGATGTTGTCCTTGGGCATCGACGCGTCGCGCGCCTTCTGGATCATCGTGCGTAGCGTGGGATTCGCCTCGGCGTCACCCCCGCCGTCGCGCGCCGCAACCTCGATCTGGCGAGCGAGGCGCGCGAAGGCCTTGCCGCGCGCCGCGTCGGCCGCGCCTTTCGCGTGCTTGATCGAATGCCATTTGCTGTGACCACTCACGAGGCCACCTCCTCGAGGAACAGCTGATGGAGTCGGAGATCACCCGACAGCTCCGGGTGGAAGCTCGAGACCCACACTGGGCCCGAGCGCAACAGGACCGGGACGCCGTCGTGCGACGACAGCACGTCAGTGCCGGGTCCCACCGATTCGACGAGCGGCGCACGGATGAACACGCCCGGGAACGGTCCCCCGGCGAGGCCGATCACGTCAAGCTGCGCTTCGAACGAGTCGCGCTGTCGCCCGTAGCCGTTGCGCCGCACCGCAATGTCGATCGCTCCGAACGACTGTTGGTCGGGACGACCGTCGAGCACCTCGGTGGCGAGCAGGATCATCCCGGCGCACGTGCCGAGCACCGGGAGCTCGTCGGCGAGCAGCGCGCTGAGCGACGCGCGCAGCTCCGACGAGTCGAGCAGCTTGCTCATCGTGGTGGACTCACCGCCGGGCAGGACCAACGCGTCGAGCGCGCCGAGCTCTTCGGGCGTACGCACAGCGACTGCTTCGACGCCGAGCGCGTCGAGGACCTCACGATGCTCGCGAAACGCCCCCTGCAGCGCGAGGACGCCGACTTTCACCTGGAGGCCTCGCAGCCATCTACCAACCCCGATCGGCGAGCTTGACGTCGAGGGAGTCGCTCTCCTCGCCGCGCATCGCGTCGCCGAGGCCGCGCGACACCTTCGCGACGATCGCGGCATCGTTGAAGTGGGTGGTGGCTTCGACGATGGCCTTCGCGCGCGGCGCGGGATCCGAGCTCTTGAAGATCCCGCTGCCCACGAACACGGCCTGCGCCCCGAGCTGCATCACGAGGGCGGCGTCGGCGGGAGTGGCGATCCCTCCGGCGCAGAACAGCGGCACCGGCAGTTCGCCCCGTTCGGCAACCTCCTGCACCAGGTCGATCGGCGCGCGCAGTTCCTTCGCCCAGCCGAACAGCTCCGCCGAATCGGCGATGGTGAGCTTCTTGATGTCGCCGAGGACCGAGCGCAGGTGGTGGACGGCCACCGAGACGTCGCCGGTGCCCGCCTCCCCCTTCGATCGGATCATGCACGCGCCCTCGCTGATGCGCCGCAGGGCCTCGCCGAGGTTGGTGGCACCGCACACGAACGGCACGGTGAAGGCCCACTTGTCGACGTGGTGCGCGTCGTCGGCCGGGGTCAGCACCTCGCTCTCGTCGATGTAGTCGACGCCGAGCGCTTCGAGCACCTGGGCCTCCGCGAAGTGGCCGATCCGGCACTTCGCCATCACGGGGACGGTGACGGCGGCCTGGATCCCCTCGATCATCGCGGGGTCGCTCATGCGGGCGACGCCACCGTCGCGCCGGATGTCGGCGGGCACCCGCTCGAGCGCCATCACCGCGACCGCGCCGGCGTCTTCGGCGATCGTGGCCTGGTCGGCGGTGACGACGTCCATGATCACGCCGCCACGCAGCATCTCGGCGAGCCCGCGCTTGACGCGTGCAGTGCCCGTTTCCCTCGGCTGTGCCATGCGCCCCACTGTACCGGGCGGCCTCCGTCTTCCCGGTGGGTTCGCCGTGGCCGCCGGCTCAGGGTCATCCCGGCGCGGGCGACTCCACGTCGACCGCGTAGCCGACGGGCAGGATCTCCACCCAGGTACGGCCCGGGCGCAGGAGGATGGGCTGACCGTTCGCGTCGACGTAGTGCGCGGGCTGCTCCCGGTCGGGCCGGATCCAGCGTCCCGTGCGCACCCGGCCGTCGGTGAAGACCCACACATCACCCTCACCCACGGTCTGTCCGTTCGCCACGCCGTCGTACTGCGTGAACTGCACCACGACGTTCGTCGGCGCGACCTGATTGCCGCCGACGACGAGGTGCGGCTGGCCGTGCTGGAACCGCTTCCACGTACCCGAGTCGGCATCCCAGTTGTACGACACGTCGAACTCGCCGAGGAACCCGACGCGCATGCTCGCGACCGGCTGACCGAGGTCCGAGTCGGGCGGCGGTGGCACTCCCGTTGGTGCGTACTGGAACAACGGAGGCGGCGGCTTCGGGTCACCGTCGAGCGCGAAGAGCTGCGGGCCGTGGCCGTACAGGTTGTGCGGCGATTGGCGCGGCGGCTGCCCAGGGGCGTCGCGCTCCATCGCCGCGGCACCGTTCGCGACGGCGGCGTTGTTGTCGACGGCGTGTACCGGCGCGGCGTTGATCGCGGCAACCGGATCGGCGGCGCCACCCGAATAGGCGAAGATGCCGTGGATCGGCCAGACGATGTCGGGATCCTGCAGTCGCACCGAACGCACCGGGCCGATGGTCTCGGGCGCGGTCGAGTTGAAGATGGCGACGAAACGCGTGATGTTACCCTCGACCTCTTCCTCGTAGACCACGTCGGCCTGATCGAGCGCGGCTTGCGGTCGCGCGTCCGGATGGTTCTCGACCTTCACCGCGAGCGCGGGGCGCCGCTGGCTGTCGCCCGAGGGATCCGGCAGCCCGGTGAGCGGCGCGATCGGCGGAGGCGGCGCGGTGCTCGGCACGACCGTGGTACCGGCGCCCCGAGTTGTGGATGTGGCGGCGGCCTTCGACTCACTGCCGCCTCCGCCCGCGAGCGCCACACCGATGGCGGCGCCGCCGACCACGAGCAGCGCAACGACGACGACGATCGCCACCTTGCCTCGTTGCGTCACCTACATCTCCTGGAGCCGCTTGATCCGGTCCTCGAGCGGCGGGTGCGTGTCGAACAGGTTGTTGAAGCGCGAGCGTGCGTCCTTCTTGTCTCCGCCTGGCTCCAGCGGCTGCTCGATCCACATCTGGGCGGTGGCCTTCGTCGCGTGGTGTACGACCGCCTGGTCGCCGCGCAACTTCTCGAGCGCGGAGATCAGCCCCGGTGGATAGCGCGTGAGCTGCACGCCGCTCGCGTCGGCGAGGTACTCACGGTTCCGGCTCATCGCGAACTGCATCGCGTAGCCGACGAACGGCGCGAGCACGAGGAGCGCCAGCGAGAGCAGCGCGAGGATGCCCCCGAGGCCACCGGAGTCGTTGCTGTCGCGCCGCGAACCACTGAGCCCACCCCAGAACGCGAAGCGCAAGCCGATGTCGGCGATGAGTGCGATCGCCCCCACCGCGATGACGGCGACGGTCGTGACCAGGATGTCGTAGTTCTTGACGTGCGACAGTTCGTGGGCGAGCACGCCCTCGAGCTCGACGCGGTTCATCTTCTCGAGCAGGCCGGTGGTGACGGCAACCGCCGCGTGCTTGGGGTTCCGGCCGGTCGCGAACGCGTTCGGCGCGGGGTCGTCGACCACGTAGAGCCGCGGTTTCGGGAGCCCGGCGGCGATGCACAGGCCCTCGACGAGATTGTGGTACCGGCGGTACTCGGTCTCGTCGGCCGGCTTGGCATGGCTCGCGGCAAGGGCGACCTTGTCGGAGTTGTAGTACGAGAAGAGCGCCATCGCGGCGGCGATGATCACGATGATCACGAGGCCGGCCACCCCACCGCCGAACAGGATGTTGAACGCGACCGCGACCGCCATCACGAGCCCGACGAACCCGAACAGGATCACGAACGTTCGGCGCTTGTTGCGCGCGATCTGCTCATACATGGGGTATCCGACCGGAGGCGCGGCGGGGCGCCGCTACAACTTCATCTGGCTAGAACTGCACCTGGACCGGCTCGGTGTCCTCGGGCGCAGCGTCGAAGAGCTCGCGCCGGTCGAAGTTGAAGGTGTTGGCGAGGATCACCGTGGGGAACTGCTGGATCTTCGTGTTGTAGCTCACGACGCTGTCGTTGTAGAACTGCCGCGCGTAGGCGATGCGGTCCTCCGTGGACGTGAGCTCCTCCTGCAAGTTGAGGAAGTTCTGGTTGGCCTTGAGGTCGGGGTACGCCTCCGCCACCGCGAACAGGCTCTTGAGCGCGCCGCTGAGCACGTTCTCCGCCTGGGCCTGCTGCCCGGGTCCCTGCGCGTTGATCGCGTTGGCGCGGGCGTTGGTGACGGCTTCGAACGTGCCCCGCTCGTGGGCGGCGTAGCCCTTCACCGTCTCGACCAGGTTTGGGATGAGGTCGTGGCGGCGCTTGAGCTGCACGTCGATCTGCGACCAGGCGCCGTCGACCCGGTTCCGCCGCTTGACCAGGCCGTTGTACCCGAGCATGAGCCACAACAGCGCCAGGACGACGAGCACGCCGATCACGATCCAGACGACGGTCATAGCCCGATGATAGGACCCGGCTCGCGGCCGACTGCGTCACGGAGACGGTCAATTCCGCGATCGACGGCGGCGAGCAGCAACGCGTGCAGCTCCCGGCTCGCCGCCCCGAGCACCGCGAGGCCGTGGGCCCGTGACGACCCGATGGCGGGATGGTCGTCGAGTGGGCGGCCGTCGGCATGGGTCACCACGCCACCCGCCTCCTGCACGATCAGCGTCGCCGCCGCCACGTCATACGGGAAGTTCGTGCAGACCGAGCCCTCCCCCACTGCGAGAAACGCCGCCTCGGTCGACGGCACCTCGTCGGCGATGCGGCGGCCGACGTCGACGTAGGCGTCGAGCTGACCGGTCGCGATGCGCGTGAGATTGAACGCGGCCGAGCCCAGGTCGAAATACCCGCCGCCCATGCTCGAACCGTCGACGAGCTCCTCGAGCACCACGCTGGTCGGGACCAGTGGACGACCCCGCAAGCCCGCGGTCCAGAACAGCGCGCCGAGCTCGGTGTTGGCCGACGGTGCGAGCGGCACTGCCGATCCGGTCGAGGTCTCACCGCGCGCGCCACCGTCGCGCGAGGCGAAGAACCGCGCGCCCGTCTTGAGCTCGTGCACGACACCGAACGAGACGTCACCGAGACGCGCGTCTTCCGACGGCGGCACGACCGCGATCGACACGCAGCACGACTCGAGCCCGGCCGCCGCGGGGCGGGTGCCGTCGATCGGGTCGATCACGAAGAAAGCCCGCGGCTGACCGAACGTGACGAGCCCGCGATCCTCCGAGTAGAAGCCCACGTCGCCGGCAGCCTCGAGCTGCTGCTCCACCACACGCTCGGCAATCTCGTCGATGTGCAGCGTGGCATCACCGCCCGGGGCACGGCCAACGCGCAACCGCGCGACCGCGGTACCGAGGAGCTGATACACCGCGTCGCGTACCGACGACGCCACCGACGCGGCGAGCGCGTCAAGGTCGCCGAGCTCGGGAGCGGGGCTCACGACACTCGGTCGAGCGCGTCGGGATCGGCGAGCGCCCGCTCGTAGATCCCGACGAACTGCTGCGCGATCCGGTCCATCGAGAACTCGTCCGCGCGTGTGCGCCCCGCTGCGACCAGCATCTCGCGGCGCGGCCGGTCGTCGAGCACGGCCCTCAGCGCGCGGGCGAGGTCGTCGGCGTCTCCCGGCTTCACGAGGAGCGCCTCGCGCTCGTGACGCGCGACGTCGCGGTAGCCGTCGATATCGGACGCGACCACCGTCGCGCCGGCCGCCATCGCCTCCAGCAGGACGATGCCGAACGACTCGCCTTCGATCGCAGGGAAGCACGCCACCGTCGCGCTGCGGAGTCGGGTCGCCTTCTCGTCGTCGGAGATGCGACCCAGCCACTCGACGGACGGAACGCCCCGCGCGCTCAGCTTCTCGCGCTGCGGACCGTCACCGCCGATCCAGAGCACCGCGTCCCGGTCGAGCTCCGCAAACGCGTCGATCAGCGCCGGTACCCCCTTTCGCGGCTCGAGGCGGCCGACGAAGAAGATCGCGGGTCGAGTGGGGAGGAGCGTGTCACCCTTCGCGAAGCGGTCGACCTCTACACCGTTGGGCACGATCTCGCACTCGGTGCCGAACGTGAGCGCGACTTGTCGCGCGGCCTGGTCGGAGACCGCGGTCGCGAGCGTGAGCCGGCGCATGAGCGGACGCAGTGGAGAGCGCAGCGTCTGGTACCAGGGATTTCGTCCCGCCCGCGCCGAGTGGAACGTGCCGACCGCGGGGATCGTGGTGCCCACGAGCGCGGCGTGGTTCGCGCCGGGCGAGAAGGGCTCGTGCAGGTGTACGACGTCGGGCTCGAAGCTGCGCAGCGCTTCGATCGTGCGCCGCGCGACGGCGCGCCCCGCGGCCACCGGAGCGACCGAACCGTTGCTCGGGAAACGTGTGCTCGGCCCGACCGTGGTGATGCCCGGCTCGGGAGGTGGGCCGTCGCACGGCGCAATGATCCGGGCGTCCACGCCCAGCGCGCGCAGCGCGCGCGCCAGGCCGAGGACCTGGGCCTGCACCCCGCCGAACAACGACAGCGAGTACGGGCACGACAGCATCACGCGCACGCGCGCATCCCTCCCATGGGCAGATCATCGCATCGGAGTCGGTGCGCGCGCACTTACCGGTCGCACTACGGCTACGAGGTGCCGTCCTTGAGCGCGAGGTAATGGTAGGTGGCGTTGAGGGTGTTGACCTGGGCGTTCGTGCCGATCTGGAACCCGTCGCCCTCGAGCGCCTGGATGCGGTCGGCGTTGCTGGCCGTTGCACCCCAGAACAAGGACACGTCGCCGGTCGCGGAGGCGGGCCGCCAGGTCGCCTGGTTTGAGGTGTCGCGCTTGACCCACACGAGAGCGGGCCCGAACCCGACTCCGGGGATCGATCGGTTGTCGCTCGCGTCCCCGAGGTAGGTGCCTTGCTTCACGTTGGTTCCTGCCTTCCACGCCAGGTAGTGGAACGTGGTCCCGGACTCGTTCGTCGCGGCGTTCGACCCGATCTGGAAGCCGTCCGACTCGAGGGCCTGGATACGGTTGGTGAACTGGGAGGTCCCGTCGAGCGGGAACGACGCGTCGCCCGCCAAGCTGCTCGGCCGCACCGTGGAGTCGTTACCGTCGCCGATCGTGAGGACCCAGGCCGGCGCGAACCCGACTCCTGTGATGGAGCGGTTATCGGTGCCGTCCCCGAGGTAGGACCCGACTTTGAAGTCGCTGCCGGTCTGCAGCGCGACCCAGTGATAGGTGCGGCTCGATCCGCCGTTCACCTTGGTGTCCGTTCCCAGCGTGAAGCCGTCGGCGTCGAGCGACTGCACGCCGTCCGACATCAGGGCGCTGGTAGCACCGAGCACCTTCGACGCGTCGCCGACCATCGTGCTCGTCCTCCCCATGCCTGCGAGACCACACGTGCACTTGACGAAGACTGCGTCGGGCCGGAACCCGACCCCAGTGATGGCGCGGTTGTCGTTGGCGTCACCGACGTACGTCCCGGTCGCGAGTCGCATGACGAAGACCGCACTCGCCGTCCACGCGTTGCCGCTGTTGCCGGTAGTCGCCGTGAAGAGCGCACCCGCGGTGAGTGGTATGGCGGCGACCGTGCCGATGATCGTCAGCACGACGACAAGGGGAAGAACCGGGCGCATGCGCCGGAGTCGGGCTTGTGCTCCGGCGCGCGGCCGCCTTGGCGGATCGTCATCGTGTCGCAGCGCGAACCGCGCGCACCACAGGGCAAGCGCGAGACCGAGCGCGAGGAGCGCGAGTTTGCTCCATTCGCCGGCCCGAGCCCACGCCGTCGGGAGACCGGCCAGGGGCACGATCATGCGGCCCACACCGACGACCTGCGCCTTGCGGAGCGGCGTCGAGTCCGCGTTGGGGTTGGCGTCCCCCGCCGTCAGGTATGTGCTGTCGGCGGACCGGGACCGCACGCGATGGGCGATGAGCCCGGGCCCCGATGGGTTCCGGAACACCACGATCGCCCCCGCTTCCAGCCTGGAGCCGTCGAAGGGGGCCGCGACGACCAGGTCGCCGGCTCGTATCGAAGGCTGCATCGATCCCGAGGTAACCGCGACGGCCTTCCACCCGAGCACGACGGGGGGACCGACAGCGAGCACGGCCAGCCACGTCACTGTGAAGACGACGAAGAGACCGACGTGGCCGAGACACAAGCGAAGCCGTGTTGCCTGCACGCTCCTCACCTTGACGGCCAACGTGATCTCCTGTGGACGGTGAGGCCGGCCCCGGCCCCACTGACGCGAACGTGCTAGTTGTTCTGCGCTTCCCAGGTAAAGGTCGCCGTGGCGGTCTTGCTCTGCGCGGAGTTGTTGTCCTGCAACGTGACGGTGAAGCGATAGCTCTTCGTGGTGGGGTTCGTCGCCCCCGCGAAGCCGCCAAGACCCGTGCTGAAGTCTGTGTAGGACGTCCCGAAGCTCGCGAGCGTGCTGTTGAACAGGTTCGACGAGAGCGAAAAACCGGTGCAACTCGCCGTGGCCCCACCCGTCGTGCCGGTGCCGATGTCGACCGTCGTGTTCAGATAGGTGGCGAGGCCGGTTCCGGCGATCGACCCGTAGAGTTTGACGTCCGCGGTCAGGCTGCCGGTGTACGTGACGTTGATGCACTTCGTTGCCGTGTCGCCGGGCGTCATGTTCGACACGTTGAACATGACGCTCGCGCTGTCGTCGTCAGCGAGCGCCACCGAGCCCGCCGACCACGAGTTCGGCCCGTTGGTCGTGCTCGCGTTGAAGGCCGCCTGGGAGCTCACGATCACGAGTCCACCCACCACCGCGAGGGCCGCCAGCAGGCTGACGAGGCGGGCGATGCTCGAGCCGCCCGAAGGGAGGCGCGGGAGGCCCCGCGGGCCGGCAACCGACGAACCGGAAGCCACCAATCTGGACATTTCGGTACCTCCTGGGCAACTCGCAAACGACTCGACGCAACTCTTCGACGCCCTGAGGGCCCGACTGAAGACAAAGTCGGGACGGTCCGACGCCCTGCGAGGGCCCACGGGCGCACGAGGTTGGACTGCCGCCTCAACCCCAAGCGTGCGGCAGCGGCCCGATGCGCCTACAGGTGGTCGCCCGATGTCCGATCACTGGGCCAGTTGGGTTGCATGAGGTGCCAGTGCTCGGGCTCGGCGCGGATGAGCGTTTCGAAGCGGTGCGCGACCTCCTGGGTCACGCGGGCGACGTCGGCACGGAAGCGGCCGGTGCGCGCGGTGTCGATCGGAGCGAGGATCCGAATCTCGTGGTTGCCATGCGGGCGGAAGTAGCACCCCGCGGGACAGAGCGGCGCGCCGGCCCGCAGCGCGAGCGCAGCCGGTCCCGCGGGGAGCGTGGTGCGCTCGCCGAGGAACTCCACCTCGACGCCGTCGCCCGTGAGGTCGCGATCACACAGGAGGCACACCGCCTCGTTGGCGCGCAGTGCGCGCAGCACCTCAGCTCCTGCGGTCGGTGACAGCGGGATGACGCGCATACCGAGCCGGCGACGCGTCTCGACGAACCAGTCGAAGAGCTGCGGTGGGTCGAGGGGCTCGGCGACGACGGTGACCGTGTAGCCCTGCCCGGCGAGCCACGCGCCCGCGAAGTCCCAGTTGCCGAGGTGCGGCAGCGCGAGCACCAGGCCGTTGCCCGCCGCCATTGCGGCGGCGATGTGCTCCCTGCCCGTGAAGTGCGTGTGCGCGTCGATCCACGCCTTCGGCGTGCCCGGGAGCCGGAAGAGCTCGTAGTAGTAGCGCCCGTACGAGTCGAACGTCGCGGCCACCGCGCGGCGGAGCGCGAGACCGCCGAAACCAGGCCCGTACGCGCGCCGGAGATTGCGCTCGACCTGCTTCGTGCGCGCTCCCATGAACCCCACGCCCACGAGTTGCGCGAGACCACGCGCCATGGGGGCACCGACCGGCTGCGGAATCCGTCGTGCTACCTCGGCTCCGGCTCGGTACGCGAGGTATGCGCCGCGCGCGGCCGCCACCGTCAGGTGCGAGGCGTGGCGGAGCCGCGGCGGTCGCCGCGCGCTTCGAGGCGTGGCCGGCGCGCGGCCCACCACTGGGCGAGCGTCCCGGCCCGCGGCTCGTCGCCGCTCGACGCGCGCAGGTGCCGCGCGCGCCGAGTGGGTTCGGGCGATGCCTGCCGCCAGACCTTCACGAAGCGCTGCACTGCGGTGACCGCCGTGAGCGCGAGCATCAGCCACAGCACCGGGACGAGGATGTTGAGGGCGAGGCCGACGCCGAGCAGCACCATCCGTTCGGCGCGCTCCATGAGGCCGCCACGGGCGACGAAGCCGAGCGACTCCGCCCTCGCCCGCTCGTAGGTGATGAGCATCGACAGCGCGAGCACCGCCATCACCAGCACCGGCAGCCGAGGATCCTCGTCGGCGAGGTACCAGGCGACGCCCACGAAGATCGCGGCGTCCGCGACGCGGTCGCACACGGAGTCGAAGAACGCCCCGCGCGGACCGGCGCGACCGCTGCTGCGGGCGACCGACCCGTCGAGGATGTCGGGGACGCCGGTGAGGATCACCCCGATCACACCGAGCACGAGATGGCCGTCGGCGATCGCGAAGGCAGTGGCGACTGCGAGGACGAGACCGATGATGGTGAGGCCGTCGGCGCTGATGCCGACACGATGGAGACCCTGACCGACCGGTTCGAGCCCTCGCTCGACCTTGGCGCGCCAGCGTCCGTCGAGCATGGGATCGAGGGTACCACCAGCCCTCTACCACGACGGCCCTCCCGCCGGCGCTGCCGCTCGACGACGGAGGCCCACTCGACGAACCCCATGGCCCGGCGACACCGGAAGGGGGCCCGCGTAGACTCTGCAGCCATTCACCATCGCTCCGGGTGGTGGCGACTCTGTGGGGGTGGCGGTGCCGGCCAAGACGTACCCGACGGACAAGCTTCGCAACGTCGCTCTGGTGGGCCACGGCGGATCGGGAAAGACGTCGCTCACGGAGGCGTTGTTGTTCGTCACCGGCACGATCCCTCGCCAGGGCCGGGTCGAGGACGGTACCACCACCACCGACTTCGACCCCGAGGAAGCCCGCCGCCGGATCTCGGTCTCGCTCGGGATCGCTCCCTTCGAGCACGAGGGCTGCAAGATCAACGTGCTCGACGCGCCGGGATACGCCGACTTCGTGAGCGACGTCGCCGCCGCGCTGCGCGCAGCCGACCTTGTGATCTTCGTCGTGTCGGCGGTCGAGGGTGTCGAAGTGCAGACCGAGGTGGTCTGGCGCATGGCGGGCGAGCTCGGACTCCCCCGCGCATTCTTCGTGAACAAGCTCGACCGCGAGCGCGCGTCGTTCTCCCGCACCCTCGACCAGCTCAAGGACAAGTTCGGCGCGGGCGTCGCGCCACTGCAACTCCCGATCGGCGAGGAAGCCGACTTCCACGGGATCGTCGAGCTGCTCGACGACACCGCGGTGCTCTACTCCGACAGCAGTGGCAAGGGCACGAGCGGTCCGGTTCCGCCCGAGATGGAAACGGAGGAGCACAGCATCCACGACGCGCTCGTCGAAGGCATCGTCGTCGGTGACGACGACCTCATGGAGCGCTACCTCTCCGACGAGCCGATCGACACGACCGAGCTCGCGGGCGCGCTCGCGCTGGGGGTCGCTTCGGGATCCGTGTACCCGGTGCTCTGCGGAAGCGCGACGAAGGCCATCGGTGTCGACCGTCTCGCGCACTTCATCGCAACCGAGGGCCCGCCGCCGCAAGCGGACGAGGGTCAACCCGTCGCGTTCGTGTTCAAAACGATCGTCGATCCGTACGTCGGGCGGGTGAACCTGTTCAAGGTGCTCCAGGGCACGGTGAAGGCGGACGCGTCGCTGGTGAACGGGCGCACGATGGCGGAGGAACGGCTCCATCAGCTCACGCTCATGCGCGGCAAGGAGCAAGAACCGGTGTCCGGGGTGACCGCCGGCGACATCGCCGCGGTTGCGAAGCTCAACGACACGACCACCGGCGACGTGCTCGGCGCGCGCGGTGCCGAGCTCGAGGTCGCGCCGTTCGACGCGCCGCAGCCGGTGCTCGCGGTTGCGATCCGCGCGAAGTCGAAGGGCGACGAGGACAAGCTCGCGAACGCGCTGCATCGCCTGCTCGACGAAGACCCCGCGCTGCAACTCGAGCGCAACGCGGAGACCCACCAGACGTTGCTGTGGGCGATGGGCGAGACGCACCTCGGGATCGCGATCGAGCGGCTCCAGCGCAAGTTCGGCGTGGAGGTCGAGAGCGAAGCCGTGAAGGTCGCCTACCGAGAGACGATCACGAGCAACGCGGAAGCCGAAGGTAGGTACAAGAAGCAGACCGGCGGGCACGGACAGTTCGGCGTCGCGTTCGTGCGCGTCGAGCCGCTCGAGCGCGGAGCCGGATTCGAGTTCGACGACAAGATCGTGGGTGGCGCGATCCCCCGCCAGTTCATCCCCGCGGTCGAGAAGGGCGTGCACGAGACGATGGACCAGGGCGGCGTGTTCGGCTTCCCCGTCGTCGACGTGAGGGTCACGTGCTTCGACGGCAAGTACCACGCGGTCGACTCGTCGGAGATGAGCTTCAAGATGGCCGGCTCGCTCGGGTTCAAGGAGGCGATGGCGAAAGCGTCCCCGATCCTGCTCGAGCCCGTGAGCGAGCTCGTCGTGATCGCACCCGAAGCGAACCAGGGCGACATCATGGGCGACCTCAACTCGAAGCGCGGGCGCATCCAGGGATCGGCCGCGATGGGCAAGGGCGAGGTCGAGATCGTGGCGCTCGTGCCAACGTCGGAGATCCTGCGCTACGCGATCGACCTGCGCTCGATGACCGGCGGGCGTGGCCGGTTCTCGATGCAGCACTCGCACTACGACCCCGTGCCCGCCCACCTCGTCGACAAGCTCAAGCCGAAGGCAGACACGGCAAAGGTCTGAGCCTCGACCGCCCCTTCGCGCGATCCGGCGACCCTGCTTCCGGGGTTCGGCGCGTACCTGCTCACCCGGGGTCTCACCGACCTATCGCCGGATCGTCGGACGCGCGTTCGCTTCGGTCTCGCAGCGCCTGCTCCCGTAACCGCCGAACCCCCGCGGGGCCCAGCCGCTCCGACAGGTCGCGCGCGTAGGGGCGGAGATCCCAGAACGCGAGCTCGCCGTCACGGCTCACGACCGGCTGCTCCCCGAGCTCGGCCGCGATGTCGTCGGGCGACGGCTCGCCCGATCGGAACGTGCTGCCGAGGTCGTACACGAGGCCGCCGAAGCCGACCGCGGCGACCCGGTCGAGCATCGGGCCGACCGACAACCGTGCGGTGCTCGGCTGCCAGTCGGCTTCGCGTCCGAGCACCCCGCCCCAGCTCCACCGCAACGAGTCACTGTGCACGTAGCCGCGAACGAGGTCGTACGGACCCAGGTTGCCGGTGAGTGGCGCTTCGGGGAAATACCGGTACGGGAGTTCGAAGACGGCGGCTCCCGCCGGCAGCGCACGTTCCACGCGCGCGACGAAGGCAGCGTCACTGACCCAGCGCGCCGCGGTCGCGTCGTAGTCGGGGATCGCCGCCGGCGACACCTGGTCGAGTATCCCGAACACGAGGATCACACCGAGCCCGAGCGCGACCACCGGTACCCGCCACGGGCGATCGGGCACGCGCCGACAGATCCAGTCGAGCCCGTACGCGACGGCGGTGAACGCGAAGAAGGCGAGAAACACCGAGATGCGGTTCCACGAGCGGAGCTCACGGATACCGATCCCGAACACGAGCAACGAGAAGCCGCTGATCACTCCCATGACGATCGCGGTGACGGTGAGAACCCCCATGCTGCGGATCGCGTCCGCAGGCGGCGGGACCGGGCCCGCAGCATCGGCGTCGTTCGCGGCGGCGCCCTCCGGGTCGCTGCGGCGATCGCGACGGATGTTGACGAGCAACGCCACGAGCACTCCGGCGAAACCCACCGCGCCGATGATGCCGAGCTGCTGGCCCCGTTCACTGGTCGTCGGGGTCTTCTTGGTGCTCTGCGCCTGCACGTCGGCGAGCGCCTCCACCCGGTGTCGTTCGACCGGCAGGGCGAGCTGTGCGAGCTTCAGCCCTTCGAACTCGGTCTCGCTCGCACTGCGATGGACAACCGCGGTGTCCTGACCGTGCACCACCGTGTACACGAGCGTCGGGGCGAGATTGAACAAGCCGACGACCGCGATCGCAGCGACCGCGATCGCGCCGGATACGAGGACCTGGCGCCGGCGGCGCGCGATGAAGTCGACCAGGGCCAGGACGACGAGAAGGAGGAGAGTGAACCCCGCGTAGTACGCGCCCGACGACGCGGTGACGACGCACGCGAGCAACCACAGCAGTCCGGAGCGGTCACCGAGCCGCACGCGCCAGCCCGAGCCGTCGTCGCGCTCCGCGACGAACGGGGGCCGCGCCGACACGACCCGCAGCACGAGATACCCGGCTAATGGTACGACCCAGTACGCGGAGAGAAAGAGGTGCGGGACGCCGCGCGCGAAATGGTAGGGCAGGTAGGAATAGAGGAGGGCGACGACCGCCGCGACCCCCCGGGACACTCCGAGCGCGCGCAACACCAGCAACATCGACACCGCGACCGCGAGAAAGGTGAGGACGTAGAAGATGTTCACCGTCGCGCCGACGCTGCCGGTCACCGTGCCGAGCACCTTGAGCCCGACGAGGTTGAGGTTGTCGAGGCCCACCGGGAAGTCGAAGAGCTGCTGGTCGAACGGCGCGCCGAGGTCGGGGTTCGTGATGAACCACGCGTGGTCGATCCCGCCCTTCGCGAGCATCTGATAGAAGGGCGCGTCGGGCTCGAAGGAGTAAATGGCGCGATCGCCGCGCACATACGCGAGAGGAACGTCGACGTCGGCGTTCCACAGCTCGAGCACCGGCACGAGGATCGCGAGCGCAGCGACGGCTACGAGCACCGCGTCGAGCAGCAGGATACGGCCTCGGCTCGTTCCTTCCGGCCGGTTCACGAGGGCACAGTAATCGTCTCGCATGACGCGGTCGCGTCACGCGATGCGGAGCGTCAGGTGGCCAGATCTCAGGTGATAGGCGCGTCGAGTCCGAACGCCGACCAGTCCTCCGGGTTCGGCTCGGTGTACTCGCCGAGCACGTGGCCGTCGACGCCGTCGAGCTCGACGAGGCCGCGCATCGACGGCGGCTCGTCGGCGCTGTAGAGCAGGATCCGCCAGGCGGGACGCGAGAGGAGGCCCCGCCACGCAAGCTGCGCGCTGGAGTGCCCGACGGGGAAACCGACCGTACGCGTCGCGATCAGCAGCGCCTCGGTCTGATCGATCGAGAGGGGCCACGCGGTGACGAAGTGGTAGCTCGCGACGAGCGCCAGGAAGACCGCGCCGGCGAGCAGGCCACCGTTGTCACTCGCGACCCAGCCGAGGAGGCAGAGGAGCGCTAGGACGGAATAGATAGTGGCCGCAATGCGGCGGCGACGGGTGCTCGGGAACAGGTAGGGGCCGACGTAGGCAGTGACATCCAGCTCGTCGGGCAGGTCGTCGCCGTCGTGCGCGGTCGCGTCGCCCGGCGGAGTGGTGTTGGTCACGGCGTGCACGGTACTGCGAGGGCTTCGCCGTTACGGGATCGCTAATGGCGTGCCTGCGGCCACCCGGCCCGCAGCTTCTCCCAGCTCGCGGTCAACGGTTCGGGCAGGACGCGCGCCTCCGCCACGGCGCTCATGAAGTTGGTGTCGCCGACCCATCGCGGGAGCGCGTGCATGTGCACGTGACCGGGAATGCCGGCGCCCGCGGCGCGCCCGAGGTTCGCACCGACGTTCACGCCGTCGGGCGAGTACGCGCGGTCGAGCGCGACGGTGGCGTCTTGGGTCATCGCCATCAGCGCGCTCGCTTCTTCTGGCGACAGCCCCGACAGCGTCCCCTCGTGCCGTACCGGCGCGACCATGAGGTGACCCGACGTGTACGGATACGCGTTCATCACCGCAAACACGTAGTCGTTTCGCGCGAGGACGAGCGCCTCGTCCGGGTCGGCGACGAGCAGCGCGCAGAAGACGCACTCGCCGTCGACAGGACTTTGTGTCGCGACTTCATCGATGTAGGACGAGCGCCAGCCCGCCCAGAGCCGATCGAGGGTCATACGTTGGCGCGCGTGTCGACGGCCGTATGCAAGCGATCGACGAACAGATCGAGTGGCACGCCGCGTTCGGGCTCGTCACTGCCGCGCGAGTTCACGCCGACCGTGCCGTGCTCGAGGTCGTCGTCGCCGACGACGAGCACGTACGGGACCTTCTCGAGCTTCGATCGGCGGACGCGCGCGCCGAGGGTGTCGGCGTGAGCGTCGACCGTCTCGGCGCGAAAGCCGGCGTCGCGAAGCCGCTCGACGAGCTTCTCGGCGTACTCGTCGTGACGGTCGGCGACGGGCAGCACGGTGACCTGCACCGGCGCCAGCCATGCCGGAAACGCGCCGGCGTAGTGCTCGACGAGCAGCGCGAAGAAGCGCTCGATCGTCCCGAACAGAGCGCGGTGGATCATGATCGGCGTGTGGCGCTCGTTGTCGGCGCCGACGTACTCGATGCCGAAGCGCTGCGGGGTTTGGAAGTCGAGCTGGATGGTCGAGAGCTGCCACGTGCGGCCGATCGCGTCGCGTGCCTGCACCGAGATCTTCGGGCCATAGAACGCGCCGCCACCCTCGTCGAACACCAACTCCAAGCCCATGTCGAGCGCGGCCGCGTTCAGGGATTCGGTTGCCTCGTCCCACTCGGCGTCGGTGCCGGCGGCCTTGCCCTCGGGCTTCGTGGAGAGCTCCAGGTAGAAGTCGTCGAGGCCGTACTCTCGGAGCACGTCGAGGACGAAGACGAGCAGTGAACGTATCTCGTCGGCCATCTGCTCCTTCGTGCAGAAGATGTGCGCGTCGTCCTGGGTCATGCCGCGGACGCGCGTGAGCCCGTGCACGACACCCGACTTCTCGTAGCGGTACACAGTGCCGAACTCGAACATGCGCAGCGGCAGCTCGCGGTACGAGCGCATCCTGCTCTTGAAGATCAGGATGTGGAACGGGCAGCTCATCGGCTTGAGGTAGTAGTTGCCACCGTCGAGCTCCAACGGCGGGAACATTCCCTCGGCGAACCACTCCAGGTGACCCGACGTCTGGAAGAGCCCTTCCTTCGAGATGTGCGGGCTGTTCACGAACTGGTAGTCGGCGGCCTCGTGACGCGCGCGTGAGTAGTCCTCCATGATCTTGCGGACGAGCCCGCCCTTCGGGTGCCAGACCGCGAGCCCCGAGCCGATCTCCTCGGGAAACGAGTAGAGGTCGAGCTCGACCCCGAGCTTGCGGTGGTCGCGCTTCTCGGCTTCCGCGAGGCGGTGAAGGTAGTCGTCGAGCGCGGCCTTCGACTCCCACGCAGTGCCGTAGATGCGCTGGAGCATCGGGCGCTTCTCGTCGCCGCGCCAGTACGCGCCCGCGACCTTCGTGAGCTTGAACGCGCCGAGCCGTTTGGTGCTCGGGACGTGGGGGCCGCGACAGAGGTCGACGAACTCGGTTCCGTCGGGACGCGCGTTCTTGTAGAGCGAGATGACCGGTCCCTCGCCCACCTCTCCCGTGTCGTCGGGGTCGACGCGCTCGATGATCTCGCGCTTGTACTGCTGCTTCTGGAATACCGCAAGTGCCGTGTCGCGATCGACTTCTTGCCGCTCGAACGGCTCGTCGGCCTTCACGATCTCGCGCATCCGCGCCTCGATGCGCGCGAGATCGTCCTCCGAGAAGTGCTCGCCGCCCGGAAGCGAGAAGTCGTAGTAGAAGCCGTCTTCGATCGCCGGCCCGATCGCGTACTCCGCGCCGGGGTACAGATCGGTGACCGCCTGGGCCATCACGTGCGCCGTGGAGTGGCGCAGCACCTCGCGGCCGTCGGCGGTGTCGGGCGTGACGATCGCGACCCGGGCGTCGTGGTCGATCGGCCGGGTGAGGTCGACCCATCCTCCGTCGACCTTGGCTGCGAGCGCGGCCCTGGCGAGGCCCTTCCCGATGGACTCGGCGACGGCGCCGGCCGTGGTGCCGCTGGCGTACTCACGCGTGCTGCCGTCGGGAAGCGTGATCGTGATGTCAGGGGGCATCAGTGGAAATTACCAGTGGCTCTCAGCCGCCCGTGCCGGATTCGAGCGGGCGGGTCAGATCGATGCCGAGCAGCGAACCGAGCTCGCGCAGCGCGGCGGGTGCCGACGCCTCCGTGCCACCCGACAGCACAGCGCTCGCAAGATCGTCGAGTGCTTCGAGCGCCTTCGGCGCGTCGAGGTCGTCGTCGATTGCGGCGCGTACTCGTTCGGCGAACGGGCGCGGATCGGTGCCGCCGGCACACTCGGCCGCGGCGAGCAGACGGTGCAGCAGTGCAGTGCCCTCTTCGAGGTCGGTGTCGTGCCACTCGAACCCCGTTCGGTAGTGGTGCCGCATGAGTGCGAGGCGAATTGCGCGTGGGTCGGCAATCTTGAGGAGGTCGCTGACGAACACGAGGTTGCCGAGCGACTTCGACATCTTCTCGCCCTCGTAGCGAACCATCGCGGAGTGGACCCAGTAACGCGAGAACGGCTCGTGGGTGCAGCTCTCGCTCTGCGCGATTTCGCACTCGTGATGCGGGAAGATGAGGTCGGTCCCGCCACCGTGCAGATCGAGCGTGCTGGTGTGGAGCTCGTTCATCGACATCACCGAGCACTCGATGTGCCACCCCGGCCGACCGGTGCCGAACGGCGCCGCCCACGTCGGCTCGTCGGGGAGCGACGGCTGCCAGAGCACGAAGTCGAGCGGATCGCGACGGTGCGGATCGTCGGGGTTGCCGCCGCTCTCCCGTGCGATCCGGATCATCTCGTCGCGCGAGTACCGGGACAAGTCGCCGTAGCGGGGAAAGCTCTTGACGTCGAAGTACGTCGTGCCGTGCGCTTCATAGGCGTGGCCGGTTTCGATGAGCTTGGCCACCATGTCGATCATGCCGTCGATCGACTCCGTGGCGAGCGGCTCCGCGATTGCCGGACGCAAGGCGAGCGCGTCCATGTCGGCGCGGAAACGAGCGAGCTCGGCTTCCGCGAGCTCGAGGAACGGCACACCGAGCTCGCGCGCCTTCGGCAGGATCGAGTCGTCGACATCGGTGACGTTGCGCACCATGCGCACATCGTGGCCGAGCTCCTCGAGGCGGCGGATCAGCAGGTCGTAGGTGAGAAACGTGGCCGCGTGGCCGACGTGCGTGGCGTCGTACGGCGTGATGCCGCACACGTACATGCGCACGATCGGCCCGACCTCGAACGGCACGATCGCGAGCTGCGCGGTGTCGTAGATCTGGATCGTCATCGCCGCCGCTCCCCCGCGCCGGTGATGCGGAGTGTCGCTTGGCCCTTGTGCCGGAGGTTGATGGTGAGCAGCGGTGCGGCGACTGCCTCGATGCCGTGCGCGTTCGCGAGCGATCCCGCGTCGAAGGCCCGGAGGCCGGGGATGCTGTCGATCAGGTCGAGCACCGTAGTGCGGGCGTCGTCGTCGTCACCGGCAACGAGCACGTCGCTCTCGAGGTCGCGGTCGAGGTCGCCGAGGGCGGCCGCCGGAACGTGCTGGAGCGCCGCGACGACCTTCGCGCCGGGGGCGGCAGCCTGGATCGCCTCGGCGATCGATCCCTCGTCGGGCAGCACGACCCGGAACTCGCGACCCCGCTTCTCGAGCCTGTTCGCCATCGCGATGACGACCTTGCCCTCGAGCTTGTCGGCGAGATAGCGGGCGGTGGGGACGGCCGCGTCCGCCACCGTGGCGATCACGACGACCTCCGTCTCGGCCGCTTGCGGGTTGGTGCCGGGCTCGAGGGTCTTGACGCGGTCACCCCAGCGGGCGCGGAGCTCGCCGACGATGCCTTCGGCGCGGTCGAGGTCGCGCGAGCCCAGGATCACGTCGTGACCCAGCGTTGCGAGGCGCGCCGCGACGCCCTGCCCTGCGGGCCCCGTCCCCCCCAGTACACCGATCCGCATCCCGAGAGCTTCGCACACGGTGCCCGACGCAGACGCGGTGACGAGCGAGCGGAGCGAGTCGAGTCACTCGCCAGCGAGCGAACGCCCGCGAGCCGGGTATCCCGGCTCGCAGAGAGCGAGCGAATCAGGCGATGCAGTCGGCGCCGAGGAGGACGCGGAGCTCGGCGAAGAGGCCGTTGCCCGGGTCGACGAGGAGGTCGTCGGCGAGGCGGAGCACCGTGGTCTTCTCGGGCGCTTCGAGGTGCACGAACACCGGGCTGTCGCCGGGGTGCTCGGCGAGGATCCCCTTGAGGCGCGCGGCCTTGTCGTCGGTGAGCGCGTGCAGCTTCACCTTGATCCGGACGGGCGGGCCGCCGTCGATCTCGATCTCGGGGCGGATGACCTCCATCGCCACGAGCTTCGGCGTGTCGTCGCGCAGGTCGACGCGTCCCTTCACGACGACGATGGCGTCGTCTTCGAGGACGTGCCCGAAGTCGGCCATCGTCTTCGGGAACACCATCACTTCGAGCACACCCGCGAGATCCTCGAGCACGAACGTGCCCATGAGGTCGCCACGCCGCGTGTACTTCCGCTGAAGCGACGTGACGATGCCGCCGACGGTGCGCAACTCACCCTCACGCGCTTCCCGCAGCTCCGACAGCGTGGAGTCGACGTGCCGGCGCAGCGACCGCTCCGCACCCATCAACGGGTGCTCGCTCACGTAGAGCCCGAGCATCTCCTTCTCGAACGCGAGGCGCTGCGACTTCGGGAACTCGGTGTCGGGGATCTCGACGCGATGCCCCACCACCGCCTCGACCTCGGCCTCACCGGCCGCGGAGAAGAGGTCGAACTGCCCTTCGGCCTCGTTGCGGCGTCGGTCGATCACGGTGTCGACGATCGTCTCGAACACGTGGACGAGCCCTTGGCGCGGGTGACCGAGCGAGTCGAAGCCACCGGCCTTCACCAGCGACTCGATCGTGCGCTTGTTGAGCACGGACGGGTCGACGCGATCGCAGAAGCCGTAGAAGTCGACGAACGGACCGGCTGCCTCGCGCGCGGCGATGATCTGCGCGACCACCCCCTCACCGACGTTGCGAACGGCCGACATGCCGAACCGGATCGCCGCGTCCTCGGTGGAACCATCGGGGGCGCGGTGCACCGAGAAGTCGGACTCCGACTCGTTGACGTCGGGCACGAGCACCGCGATGCCCATCTGGCGGCACTCGTTGAGGAAGACCGCGGTCTGGTCCTTGTTGGCTTTGACGCTCGTGAGCAGCGCGGCGAGGTACTCGACCGGATAGTTCGCCTTCAGGTAGGCGGTCTGGTACGCGATGAGGCCGTAACCGGTGGCATGCGCCTTGGGGAACGAGTAGTCGGCGAACGGCTCGATGGTGTCGAAGATGCGCGTCGCGAACTCGCGGGTGTGCCCCTGCGCGAGGCAGCCCTCGAGGAACTTCGAGCGCTCCTGCGCCATGAGGTCGCGCTGCTTTTTCGCCGCGGCCTCGCGCAGCGTGTCGGCCTCGCCGAGCGAGTAGCCGGCAAGCCGCTGCGCGACCTGCATGATCTGCTCCTGGTAGATCATCAGGCCGTAGGTGGGGGCGAGCACCTCTTCGACGTCGGGGTGGTAATACGTGACCGGCTTGCGGCCGTTCTTGCGGTCGGCGTAGTCGGTGTGCATGTTGGTGCCCATCGGGCCGGGCCGGTACAGGGCGACGAGCGCGGCGATGTCTTCGAAGCGCGTGGGACCGAGCGAGCGCAACAGCGAGCGCACCGGACCGCCTTCGAGCTGGAACACGCCCACGGTGTCGCCCCGGCGCAGCATCTCGAAGGTCTTCTCGTCATCGAGCGCCACGTCGTCGATGTCGAACCGCTCTCCGGTCGAGCGTTCGATCAGGTCGAGGGTGATCTCGAGCACGTCGAGGTTGCGCAGACCGAGGAAGTCCATCTTGAGGAGCCCGAGCGCTTCGACGCCGTGCATCTCGTACTGCGTGACGATCGGCGCGTCGTCGACGTTGCCGCCGGCTTCCGGCTTGCGCTGGATCGGGAGGTACTCGGTGAGCGGCTCGCGCGCGATCACAACCGCGGCGGCGTGGATGCCGTCTTGGCGGCGGAGCCCTTCGAGCCCGCCCGCGACGTCGATCACGCGTTTCGCGTCGGGATCCGTGTCGTAGAGCACGCGCAGCTCGGACGCCATCTTGAAGCCGGAGCTGTAACCCTCGACCTCCTCGAGGCAGGCCCGCAACGGCGTATCACGACCCATCACGAGCGGCGGCATCAGCTTGGCGATCTTGTCGCCGACCGCGTACGGGTAGCCGAGCACGCGCGCCGAGTCGCGCACCGCGGCCCGCGCCTTGATCGTGGAGAACGTGATGACCTGCGCCACGTGGTCCCAGCCGTAACGCTCGGCGGCGTAACGGATCATCTCGCCGCGGTAGCGGGAGTCGAAGTCCATGTCGATATCGGGCATCTTTTTTCGGCCCGGGTTGAGCATGCGCTCGAACAGCAGGTCGTACTTGATGGGATCGACGTTGGTGATGCGCAGGCAGTAGGCGACACACGAACCGGCGGTGCTCCCCCGCCCCGGGCCGACTCGGATGCTGCGCGAGCGAGCGTGCCGGTAGAGATCCCAGACGACGAGGAAGTACGCCGAGAAGCCCATCGTCTTGATCACGCCGAGCTCGTAGTCGAGTCGTTGCAGCACGTCGGGGCCGGGCGACGCGCCATAGCGCTCGGTCGCGCCCTGCAACGTGAGCTCACGGAGGTACGAGTCGTCGTCGTGGCCGGCGGGGGTGGAGAACGCGGGGAGCCACGAGTTGCCGAACTCGATCTCGACGTTGGCGCGCTCTGCGATGAGCAGCGTGTTGTCGCACGCTTCCTCGTAATCGGCGAAGAGCCCGCGCATCTCCGCCGCGGTCTTCAAGTAGAACTCGTCGGCGTCGAACTTGAAGCGTTTCGGGTCGTCGAGTGTGGAGCCGGTCTGCACGCAGAGCAGCGCCGCGTGCGCTTCGGCGTCGTGTCGGTGGGTGTAGTGGCTGTCGTTCGTCGCGAGTAGCGGCGCGCGCAGGTCGCGTGCGAGCTTGATGAGCTGTGGGTTGACGAGGGCTTGTTCCGGAAGACCGTGGTCTTGGAGCTCGACGAAGAACGAGTCGCGCCCGAAGATCGACTGGAAGCGATCGACGAGCTCGCGCGCACCGGTGTAGTCATCGGCGAGCAACGCCTGCGACACGGCGCCACCGAGACAACCCGTTGTCGCGACCAACCCGGAGGCGTGTTGCTCGAGCAGATCGAAGTCGACGCGCGGCTTGTAGTAGTAGCCGTCGAGGTAGGCGTGCGACGCGACCTTGATGAGGTTGCGGTAACCGTCGTTCGACTCGGCCAACACCGTGAGGTGGTAGATGTCGTGATCCTCGCGGCGCGGCCGGTCGAACCGGCTCGTGGTGACCATGTAGGCCTCGGTACCGATCACGGGGTTGAGACCCGCTTCGCGTGCGGCGCGGTAGAAGTCGATGACGCCGTACATGTTCCCGTGGTCGGTGATGCCGATCGCCGGTTGACCGTCGGCTGCCGCGGTGGCCACGACGTCTTGCACGCGGGCCGCGCCGTCGAGCATCGAGTACTCGGTGTGCAGATGGAGGTGCACGAACGACTTGGCCAACTCGCCCCCTTCCACAGGGATGGGGAAATCCCTGTGGATAAATCACACTGATGTAGTTCAACGAACTTAGCGCACGGCGCGCACGGGTGTCAGGAGCGTCCGCGACCTGCCAGGAGCGGCACCTCCATCTCGGCTGCCGTGAGCGAACCATGGGCCGAACGGAGGCCCGTCTCGCGAGCGAACGTGGGGTCGACGAAGCCGACCGCTTCGCGGGCCGCGAGCACCACGTCGCCCACGCGTCGGCGCGCCGGACCGGCCGGTGCCGGGCCCATCCAGCCTTCGTCGAAGAGCCGCTCGCGCGGGAAGACCCACGCGTGCGCGCCCGCGACCTGCTCGGCGGCCGCGCACAGGTCCCCCGCCGCGCCGTCGCGCGCGTGGAGATAGCGGAACCGCGCGTCGCCCGCGTACACCGCGACCATGCCGTCGAGGGCGCCCAGCCCGATCCACGACTCGGGACCCAGGTTCACCTGCCCATGGTCGGCGGTGACGAGCAACACCGCATCGTCGGGCAGCGCATCGCGGACAGCACCGACGAGTCGATCGGCGGCCACGAGCTCGCCCACGTAAAAGGGCCCCTCGATGCCATACGCGTGCGCGACCTCGTCGACCCCCGGGTAATAGGCGTACACGAACGGCGCGCCGCCGGTGACGAGTGCGCGCACGTGCTCGACGAGGACCGCGGTGGTCTGCCAGCCGTGGAACTCGGTGCCGCGCAGGTGCACACCCGTAAACCCGCTGGTACGGAACTCGGACTTGGTGACCACCGGTACCGGGCGGCCGGCGAAGACCGCCTGCCGTTGCACCGATGCGGGATCGGGCGGACGCTTGCCGTTCTCCTGCTGCCAGCGGACGGCGTTCACCACCGCCTTGTCGAGCAGAATGCGGAACCCGGTGACCCCGTGCTTTCCGGGCGGGACCCCGGTGGTGATCGACGTGAGCGCCGCCGGGGTGGTGGACGGGACGACCGTGGTGATGACGCGGCCCTCGAGCGCCGAGAGCTCCGGGAGCCGGGCCCCATGACGTGTACGTGCCTCCCAGCCGAGCCCGTCGAGGACGAGAAGGACGACCGCCCGCGCCCCCGCGACCGTTTCCGGAAGCCAGTCGACGGGCCGGACCCCGAGGAGCGCGGGGACCACGTTCATCACGTTCGGTCCTGCATAGTCGGGCTTCACCGGCTCCACCCGGCTCAGATTACGTGGCAACCTGCTACGACGAGGGCGAAGCGCCCGAAGCGGCGCCCCGACGCGCGACCATGTTGGACATGCACGCGGGCACATGGCGAGCGGCAGCGAGCCCAGAGTGAAGGTCTCGACGCGGGGCGATTACGCGGCGCGAGCGCTGCTGTCGCTCGCGTTACACGGCTCCGACCGGCCGACGTCGGTGAAGGAGATCGCCGAGCGGACCGCGCTCCCGCAGCCCTACCTCGAGCAGATCCTCCTCGCGGTCAAGGGCGCGGGGCTCGTGCGCTCGAAGCGCGGCGTGGGCGGCGGGTACGTGCTCGCTCGGCGGCCCACGGAGATCACGCTGGCCGACATCCTCGCCGCGGTCGACGGCCCACTCACGACCCTGATGGGCGAGCACGATCACTGCGAAGGGCATTGCGTGCTCCAGGAGGTGTGGGTCGGAGTATCCGACGAGACCCGTCAGATCCTCGAGCGCTTCACCCTGCAGGACCTCGTCGTTCGAACGCGGATCGGTCACCCCGACGTGGTCGAGAGCTGACGCGCCCTGGGCGGGTCGCGCGGCTCTTCGGCATGCTCGGCGCGCCGCATCCGCACGATCACCTCGAGCCCTCCGGAGGACGACGGCTCGAGATGCACTTCACCACCGTCGGCGACGACCAGCTCGCGCACGATCGCGAGCCCCAGCCCGAAGTGGCCGTTCGGACGCCCGTCGCGCCGGGCAGCCGCCGACTGCCAGAACCGGTCGAACGCGCGGGCGCGCTCTTCGTCGCTCATGCCCGGTCCCTCGTCGCTGACGCGCAGCTCCACCCAGTTGCCGCGATCGAGCGCCGCCAGCCGCACCGCGCTCCCTTCGGGCGCGACCTCGAGCGCGTTGTTGAGCAGGTTGTCGACAACCTGCTCGAGCCGACCCGGAGTTGCGCGCACGTAGCGCGCGCCGCGCACCGACGACTCGATCCTCACGTTCCGCTCGGCGGCGAACGCCTCCCACGCGTCACCTCGCCCGTCGAGGAGCTCGTCCACCGAGATCGCGGTCGGCGTCGCCGTCGACTGCTCCGCGCGCGTGAGCGCGAGCAGCCCGTCGACGAGTCGAGAGAGCCGTCGAACCTCGGCGAGCGCGCCGTCGAGATCATCCGCCGCGTGTCCGCTGACGTCGGCCTCGAGGTTCTCGAGCCGGAGCCGGAGCGCGGCGAGCGGAGTGCGCAACTGGTGCGAGGCGTCGGCCACGAAGGCGCGCTGCGCGCCCACGAGCTGTTCGAGCCGCGCCGCCGTCGCGTTGAACGACTCCGCAAGCACCCTCACTTCGTCGGGCCCCTTTGGCACGTCGGCGCGCACCGCGAGGTCGCCGGAACCAAGCGCCTCGCCAGCGCGCTCGAGCTCGGCGAGCGGTCGTGTGACCGACCGCGCCAGCAACAGGCTCGCGAGGAAGACGATGCCGAGCACGACCCCACCGGTCGCGACGAGCAGCAGCCAGATATGCCGGATTCGATCGTCGACCACGGACGCCGGGTACGTGATGCGGATCGCACCCTGGATGCCCTGCGCCGAGCCGACGGGCAGCGCCACGTACAACAGCTCCTTGGAAAGCGGGTGCGACGCGCGGATACCGCTCGCCTCCGCGCCATCGAGCGCGTCCCTGATCTCGGGTCGCGACGAGAAGTCGCGCAACGGGTCTGACGCGCGGGCACGATCCGAGTCTGCGATCGCCATGCCGTTCGGGTCGACGACGACGACTCGCCCGCCGGCGTCGGCGCGATAGTCGTCGGCGAGCGCTTGCAGCTCCGAACGCGATGTCGCACTCGTCGCAACCGTGTCGATCGGCTCCTGCGCGCGGATCGCAAGCGCGAACGCGTCGTGCTGAATGTCGCTGGTCAGCCGGCGTTCTACCGAGTTGGCGTACGACACGCCGAACGGGATCTCGAGGACCAACAACACGAACGCCGTGATCGACAGGTAACTGAGGAGCAGACGCCGTTTCATCGCGCGCCGTCGCTCGGCGTGCGCAGCCGGAAGCCGACACCGCGAACGGTCTCGATCCAACGCGAATCACCGAGCTTCTTGCGCAGCGACGCAACGTGCACATCGAGCGTCTTGGTGGGTCCGTACCAGTGCGGATCCCAGACTTCCTCCAGTACCTGCTGACGGCTACACACCGCGCCGGGATCTTCGGCGAGGAACGCGAGGAGGTCGAACTCCTTGGGGGTGAGCGCGACCTCGCTACCCTCGACGATGACGCGCCGCGTCCGGCGATCGATCGCGAGTCCCGCGAGCTCGGTGGAACTGGTGTGCGCGAGCGGAGTCGGTCGACGGCGCGCGACGGCGCGGATGCGCGCAACGAGCTCGCGGAAGCCGAAGGGCTTCACGATGTAGTCGTCGGCACCCAGTTCGAGTCCGACTACGCGGTCGACCTCTTCGGACCGCGCGGTGACCACGATGATGGGGACGTCGGATGTCGCCCGAAGCTCGCGACACACGTCGAACCCGTCGCGGTCGGGCAGCCCCAGGTCGAGGAGCACGACGTCGAAGGCGCACTCGGCGGCGCGTCCGAGCGCGGCTTCACCGGTCTCGACACAGTCGACGTCGAGACCCTCTCGTTCGAGACCCTTCGCGAGTGGTCTCGCGATGGCGTCGTCGTCTTCGACGATCAGCACTCGCATGCGGCAGCTCCTGCCACAGAGCGTCGGCACATACTCCGGGGCCCTTGAAGGCTTTGGCGAGGTAGTTGGCCATACGGCCTTCATTTCGCGACCGCCGGATGCCAATACTGCGGTTGATCTCAGCGTCGAGCGGTGTCATGGAGCTTGCGCGGGTCGGCATGCGGCTGCGAGTTCGTAGTTGGCGAAGCCGGGGTCGCGTAGGGAGAGCAGGGCGGTGATGGCGTGGTCGAGGTCGAGTGAGTCGCCGTACCAGCGCGGGATGGCGGTCATCTCGTCGATGGTGATCCCGCGTGCCTGGTTGCGTTGCGGGAGGCCGGCTTCGTCGGCGCTGATCACATAGGAGGGTGGCGCGCCGAGCAGTTGGCCGTTGGGGTCGAGGATGTGCAACGACCCGTCGGGACGGATCGCCAGCGTCCAGCCGCCTTCGTGGACGAGGAAATGATGGTGCCAGCACAGGTGCACGAGGTTGGGCAGCTTGGTGGGGCCGAAGTGCGACCAATGGATGCCGTGATGCCCGTCGAGGTATCGGGCTTCGTCACATCCGGGCCAGCGGCACGTGGTGTCGCGGGTGCGCAGCGCCCGTTTGATCGCGGGCGGGATGGTGCGGGTCTTGCGGCCGATGTCGAGGACCTCGCCGGTGGGGCCGCGCACCATCAGCACCGCGGACGCGTCGCACGACAAGCGCCGGACGGTCTCGGGTGCGAGCGCGGGACCGTTGTGCAGTTCACATTCGCCGTCGGTGTCGAACGCCAACACGTCGGCATCGACGCTGACCACCACCTGGTAGCGGTCGCCGCTGGTGCGGGCCGCGGGCCCGTTGGCGAGGAACGACTCCGCCATCACCAACAACGCGTCCGCGAACGACACGCCGTACCCGGCGTCGGGGTTCGACGCGCGGACCTCTTCCGCGGCGGCGTCAACGGCAGACATGAACACCCCACCGTCTTCGGGCGTGAGCTTGTAGTGACCGGTCAGGAAATCGTCGTCGTCCCAGTCGAAATGGTGGCAGCGGTTCGCGCGTCGTGTGACCGCGGCCACTGTCTCCTCTTCGCGGCTCAACACGCCCCGATAGGCGCGCACCACCGACTCGACATGCGCGGCGGTGGCGTGCAACGCAAGGTCGAGGAGCGCTTCTTCGTTCTCCGGCGTCGCGATGCGCGTGATCGCACGCACCTTCGAGTAGCTCAGCGTCCCTGCCGCGAACGCTTCCGTGACCAAGGGCAGTTCCTCGAGTGCGTGAGCGACGCGCAGCTTCTCCTGCGCGGAGCGGCGGTCGAGGCCGCATTTCCAGCTCAGCCAGAACGCGCACGTGCGACAGCCCCAGTGCAGCCATGCCTCCCGCCGATCGAACTCCGCCACCAGCTGGAGCCATCGACACTCCGCCGCCGACAGGTGCGCCGCCAGGGTCGTGATCTCCGCCTCGAGGCGCTCGGTCACGAACGCCTCCGGCGCCATCTCTTCCGTGACCGCTTCCCGCTCATCCATCCGTGCCTCCCAGGCCCGATACGGGGAAGTGACCGAACATCTGTTCGATTCTACCCCCGCGATCGTTGCGGCACAAGGCGTCGATGCGTTCCGCGGAACGCAAACCTGACGGGAATCTGTCAGATCCCAGGCCGGGGATCAGGGGCTTCGCCCGATGACGACCTACCTGAGCCGGTCGAGCACGGCGGCCAGCTCGGCGGGTAGCGGCTCGTCGACCGTGATCAGCTCCCCGGTGACCGGGTGCGCGAACGAGACGGCGGTCGCGTGCAGGAACGGCCGCCCGACGTCGAGCGGGAGACGCGCCCCGCCGTAGCTCGCGTCGCCGACGACCGGGTGACCGATCGCCTGGAGATGGACGCGGATCTGATGCGTGCGTCCGGTCTCGAGCGTGCACTCGAGCAGCGACACCACCGGATCGTCGTGCTCCTCGCGCACGACGTACGACGTGCGCGCGCTCCGGCCACCCTCACGCACGGCCATACGCGTGGGGCGCCGGATCGAGCGCCCGATCGGCGCGTCGATCACGCCGCGCGGTGCGTCGAGGTGACCCCAGACCAGCGTCAGGTAGCGCCGTTCCACCTCGTGCGCGGTCATCATCCGCACGAGCGCTTCGTACGCGCGCTGCGACCGCGCCACGATGAGCACACCGCTCGTATCGCGGTCGAGCCGGTGCACGATTCCCGGCCTCGACTCGTCACCCACTCGGGCAAGCTCCGGGTAGCGCGCGAGCAGGCCGTTGACGAGTGTGCCGTCGGCGTGGCCGGCGCCCGGGTGCACGACGAGCCCCGCGGGCTTCGCGATCACGAGCACGTCGGCATCCTCGTAGCGAACATCGGGAAGAACCGCGAGATCAGGTTGCGGCAGACCGGCCACACTGGGCTCGTCGAGGAGCTCGATCAACTCACCGGCTTCGAGTCGGCGGCTCTTCGCCACCGGCTCCCCGTCGACGAGGACCGAGCCGCTCGCGACGAGCTCTTGCACCTCGCTGCGCGTCCACCCCGTGAGCAATGCGACGGCTCGATCGACGCGCTCCCCCGCCAGCGACTCGGGCACCGCGAGCTCTTCATCCATCTCTCTCTTCTCCGGCTCTCTGTTCTCCGGCTCTCTGTTCTCCGGCTCTCTCTTCTCCGGCTCTCTCTTCTCCGGCTCTCTCTTCTCCGGCTCTCTCTTCTCCGGCTCTCTGTTCTCCGGCTCGGCGCTCGCGCGCGGTGGTGCGCACCGACCACACGACGACGAGGATCGCACCGATCGTGATCGCGGAGTCGGCGACGTTGAAGGTGGGCCATGCGCCGACGTGCACGAAGTCGATGACGGCGCCGCGGAGGAACCCGGGCGTTCGGAACACGCGGTCGAGCAGGTTCCCGATGGCGCCACCGAGGACGAGCGAGAGCGCGACGACAAGCAAGGTGTCGTGCGTCCGGCGAACCGTGCGAACGAGGAAATACGTGACCACTCCGGCGACGATCGCGAGCACCGGGGTGAACGCTTGGAACACACTGAATGCACCGCCCGTGTTGCGAGCGAGTCGCAAGTCGACGGTGTTGCCCACGATCTCGACCGGACCGTCGGCCAGGTCGTGCACCGCCCAGGTCTTGGTGATCAGATCGAGCGCGACGATCGCAAACACGATCCCCGCCGCGAGCACCGGCCGGGTGCGCGTGCTATCGGCGTCGCTCGGCACGCGCCTTGCAGTCGACGCAGGTCTCCGCGTAAGGAAGTGCTTCGAGGCGCTCCAGCGAGATTCGGCGCCCCGCGGGAACGCACAGGCCATACGTGCGGCTTTTGATCCGCTCGAGCGCGCGGTCGATCTCCTCGACGGTCTGGCGCGCCGATGCCGACAGCATCAGGTCGCGCTCGCGCTCGACGCTGATCGTGTCGCCCTCGCCGCCTTCCTCGTCGAACTGCGTGTCGCCCTCGTCGCGATCGAGTGCGAGTTGTTGCGCCTCCGCCGCCAGCTGGTCGGCCTGCGCGAGATGGCGCTCTCGCTCGTCGAGGAGCTTGACCCGGAGGCGCTCGACGGTGCTCGGCGCGAGGTTGGGCTTGTCGGGCTTCACCTCGAACCCCGACAGCGGACAGGTCACCGTGCTCTTGCGCGGCGGCGCCTTCTTGATCGCCGGCTCCGTGCCGGAACGGGCGGCTGGTGCCTTCTTGACGATTGCGGGCTTGGCGACCTTCTTGACGGGCGCGACCTTCTTGACGGGCGCGACCTTCTTGACGGGCGCGACCTTCTTGACGGGCG